>CANQRT010000154.1 GCA_947626325.1 Candidatus Gastranaerophilales bacterium
TGGGGAGTGAAATTCCGTTTTTTTGGAAACATCTTCTTATAACAAGCTCTTTATTAACTACATAAGTTGTTTTATCGGTTTTTATTTCCAATTGAATAATTTTGCCTGATTTACCTCTTTTAAGGACATTAATTTCCAATAGTTTTCCAAAATCATTTTCACTGACTAAAACAGGCGAAATAAAGCCAGTCTTAGATTGTGCAACTACTGTTTTTGCAAGCACCTTTTCTAACTCATCAAAAGTCCACTCTTTAGTCCACCTGTAATAAGGCGAATTATCGTCAAACGCCTCAGGAGTTGAAGTGTAAAACTCCCTTGCATCATCTTCTTTATTAAGCGGTTTAAATTTTTTATTATCAGGAACTGCAATTAAATAAGGAATATCTGTTGAGGGAAAAACTCTTGTTTTAGGATCTGAAAAAGCATAGGCATAACTTTCAGTATAACCGCCCGCAGTAGAGCTGTATAGTGCAAGTATAGGGTTATTTTCCTTATCAAGCGCAATAATACCATTTGTTTCCTCTACCGCCTTATCAGAAAGCTCTTTTTCAGTATTAGCCCCATAATATACTTGACAAGCTACAGAATCACATAAATCAAATTCTTCATAAGCCTTAACTCTTGGCGTAATAGCATAGTTTCTTGCAGCCACTGTCTGTGCTTTTAATGCTTCAAGTCCAAATTTTACTGGCATTTCATTTGGTACAACACCCCTAAGATAATTTTTTAAACTTAAAACATTAACTATAGCAAACTTGCTTATATTTTTTTTGCTTCTCGTAAGTTCTATATAACCTCTGTAAAATGCCTGCTGCCCTTTGCGTTTTAAATTATTTATAGAAACAAATGAACTGCCTTGCACAGGACGAACTAAAATAGGCCCTGTTAAATTCCTTGCTACAAGCACATCATCTTTGTATATTCTAAATAAATTATTTTCTGATGTAACCTTATATATTTTAGTATCTGGATTTTTAGGCGCAACATATCCTGTTACAGAATCCATTACTTCTATATTTTGAGCATCATTAAATTCAATACAATCAAATAAATAAGTATTGAAAGAAGTATTACTTATACCAACTCTTACAGGAATATTATTATCCTGCGCTTTTACTTCCAACATAGGCATTAATATAATTATTAATAATAATATATATTTATATAATTTACACATGCTTATCCCTGTCCGTTATATTATAAAATAAAGAATAAATAAAAGGGAAGAAAAAAATGAGCCTTAATAATACACCCTCATCTGAAAGATTGCATATAGGAATATTTGGAAAAACAAACTCAGGTAAATCCAGTTTAATAAATGCAATAACAAACCAAAATATAGCAATAGTTTCAAACGTAAAAGGAACAACAACAGACCCTGTATATAAATCAATGGAACTATTACCGTTAGGCCCTGTTACAATAATTGATACCGCAGGTCTTGATGATAACACAGAACTAGGAATACTCAGAACTCAAAAGACAAAAGAAGTTTTAAGAAAAACAGATATAGCTCTTTTAGCAGTTGACTCTCAAAATGAACTTTCAGCGTGCGAAAAAGAATTGGTAAATATTTTTAAAGAAAATAATATTAATTATATAATCGTCCATAATAAATCAGACCTAACCTCTAATAAGCAAGAGATATTAAATCAAAATGAAATATATGTAAGCGCATTAACAGGTGAAAACATAAATAAATTAAAAGAATTAATTGCAAACTTAATAAATGAAGAAAAAAATAAAACTCCGCTTGTCAGCGACTTAATTAATAAATATGATAATGTAATACTTGTAACGCCTATAGATAGTGCAGCCCCAAAAGGAAGAATAATACTTCCCCAGCAGCAAGTTTTAAGAGACCTGCTTGAAATAGGCGCAATAACAACAGTTGTAAGAGAATATGAGCTTGAACAGGCACTACAATCATTAAAAAATAAACCTAAACTTGTTATAACAGACTCTCAAGCATTTAAACAAGTATCTTCTCAAACTCCCGACGATATATTTTTAACCTCATTTTCAATACTTTTTGCAAGATATAAAGGTGTTTTAAAAACTGCCGTAAAAGGTATTAGCAAACTATCTTATTTAAATGAGGGGGATAAAATATTGATATCAGAAGGCTGTACACACCACCGCCAATGTGACGATATAGGAACAGTTAAACTCCCGCGCTGGATTAAAGAATATACTGGAAAAACTTTTAATTATGAATTTTCCTCAGGCGGCGGTTTCCCAAATGATTTATCGCCTTATAAATTAATAATCCACTGCGGAGGTTGTATGTTAAAGGAAAAAGAAGTCCTTTTTAGATACCGTGAAGCCGAAAAATCACTAATTCCAATAACAAACTACGGGATAACAATTGCACATATAAATAACATATTAGAAAGAAGTCTTAAAATTTTTCCTGACATATATTCAATTATAAAAAACGGAAATTAATATTAAGTTTTATTAACTGCTATTTCAACCGATAATTTAAGGGTTTTAAGGCTCATTATAATTTTTATCTGAAATAAAAAAGCAATTTTACGGGTATATATTTTTTATATAAAGTATATACATCAAAAACAAAAGAGGGTAAAAATGAGTTTATTTTCAGATATTAATGGATTTAATTCAAAAACTATAAAAAATTATTATGATACAAAAGGTGATAAAACAACTGATTTTTCAGAAGTAGACTTTTGCGTCGACAATGAAAATGAATTATTTACATCAAACACTGAAGTAAATAATCAAACTAATAATACTAAAGATATACAAGCAAAGATAGAAGAATATATGTACAATTACGATATGACAGCTCAAGAAGCTGAAGATTATTTAAATAGAAATATGAACATTGAAGGTTAATAAAAAAATTATATATTTTAGTTTTCTCAATCTCCCTTTTTAAAAAAAAGGGATTTTTTTTATCCTTTAACAGCTCCGTCAGATTGCCCAGAAACAAAATATTTCTGCATTATAATAAAGAAAATAATAATTGGAATAATAGAAATAATAGAGCCAGCAGCAATATATCTCCAGTTAGCACTGAACATACCTTGCAGGTCATTAACCCCGACAGGCAGAGTGTATAAAGCTTTATTGGTTAAAACAATACTTGGCCAAAGAAATTCTCCCCACGAGCCTATAAAGGTAAAAATAGCTAATACAGCAAGTGTAGGCGCACTCATAGGTAAAAGTATTTTTCGCCAGATATTAAAAATAGAGCACCCGTCAATAAAAGCAGCTTCCTCCATTTCTTTCGGAATAATTAAAAAAGCCTGCCTCATAAGAAAAATTCCAAATGCATTAACGCAAAAAGGTAAAATCAAGCCTAAATACCCTAAGGTTAATCCGTAAGAATCTACAAGATGAAGTTTTAACACTATAAGGTAAATAGGGAGCATTATTGCTTGAAAGGGTATCATTATAGTTGAAAGAACAAGTGCAAATATAAAATTCTTACCCTTAAAATTCATTCTTGCAAGCGGATATGCTGCAAGCGAGGAAAAAATTAAGTTTAAAATAACAGTAAAAGCAGCAACAATAAAGCTGTTTAAAAAATATAAAAGAAACGGGATTTGATGCCAAACTCCAATAAAATTTTTAAATGTAATGTTTTGCGGAAAAAATACAGGCGGATATTGGAATATATTTTCGCTATCTCCTTTAAGCGCCGTAGAAATAAGCCATAAAAATGGAAACAGTGATATAAAAGACATAAATATCAAAAATAAATGTGAAGTAAAACCGTCAATAAATTTTCTAATCACAGCTTATACCTCTCATTTTCAAAGCAGGTAATATTTATAACAGAGAAAACAAGTATTACTAAAAGTAAAACAACAGAAGCCGCAGAAGCAAACGATAAGTCAAGATTTTCAAAAGCTCGTTCATAAATATAGTAAACTATTGTTTTTGTGGAATTTAACGGCCCGCCTTTAGTCATAACATAGATTTCTGCAAAAACTTT
>CANQRT010000155.1 GCA_947626325.1 Candidatus Gastranaerophilales bacterium
GGTGGGCCATCCTGGACTCGAACCAGGGACCTTACGCTTATCAGGCGTACGCTCTAACCACCTGAGCTAATAGCCCTCTCTTCTTTCCTATAATTACATAGACACATTTAAAAATCAAGTTTATTCTTCATTTAATGGTCTTAATAATATTATTGCATTTAAATTCAACTGCAAAAAGTCGTGTGTTTCTGCTTTTCTGTTTGGAAATTCTCTATGTACGACCTCGCAATTTTTTATTGCAACGAACCTTTTTGCTCCGTTCAATATATCTGACAAAACTCTATTTTTTCTGCCAGTTTTTGGCATGAACACATTTCCTTTTATTTGGTAATCTTTTGTTATTACCAATACACGCTCAGACCATATTCCTGTTATAAAACTATTTTCTTCTGTTTCTTGTTCATTAAAACCCATTTTACTTTTGTCCCTTTCCTATAGTGCATTCGAGTATGACTGGAATAAAGGTAAATATAATGATAGTGCTAAGAAACACACTATTCCGCCAATAAATATTAACAGTATAGGTTCGATTAATTTACCCATTGTATCAATTATTAAATCTAACTGCTGATCTATATGCTGTACGCTTTGAGTCATTAATTCACCAAGTCTGCCAGATTGTTCACCTGTTGCGACCATAAATAATATCATTTTCGGGAAAATATTTGATGCCTTTAAGGATTCCGATAAATGTGCACCTGATTGCATCTTTTTTATTGATATCTTTATTGCATCCTGCATTACAGAATTTGATAAAGTTGACCTTGATAAATATAAACATTCAATAATTGGTATACCTGCATCATAAGCTATTTGCAGTACTGTTAAAAAGTTTGAAAATGCAGCAGCTTTTACCAAATCCGATATCAAGGGGATTGATAATAGTATTGCATCTATTTTTCTTCTTGAAGGCTCCCACCTTAAAAAGTATATAAATGAACCCACTATTGCAATTAAACTAAGCGGAATTATCATCCATTTATCTTTTAAGAACTCACCCATATTTATACAGCATTGAGTTACAAACGGTAATGCCTTACCCTGCTGATCAAACATATCTTTAAATGCAGGGAATACAAACATTAACATAACTAATACTACTACTATTGCCAAACAAACAACAAATATAGGATATGTTACAGCTGATATTACTTTACCTTTTATATCGCCTTGTTTTTTTAACAGTTCTATTAATCTATCGAAAGTTTTATCAATTTCACCAGAATCTTCACCTGCTTTTGCCAGCCCTATATAGACCTGTCCGAATAAATTAGGATATTTTGCTATAGTATCTGACAGGGTATAACCTGATATAATTTGTTTTTTTATTTCTTGAGCGAGCATTCTTACTTGTCTTGACGCTGCATCTTTTTCTATGAATATTAAACTTTCAAGTATCGGTAATCCTGCTTTATTTAAGGTTAAAAATGTTTGAGTAAAATCTATTTTCTCTTTTAATGATAATGATTGTAAATTAAATGTTTTTCCTAAGGACGCATTAGATATAGGCTTTATTGATATAACTTTATAGCCCATGTTTCGCACACGAACACGAGCTTCCACTTGCGATTTCGCATCGACATGCCCTTTTACGGTATCACCGTTCCATTTTTGTCCTTCATACTCGTATTTTGCCATTAAGAATTTATCCTCATTCCTTTACTGGGCCAAGAACTCGGAGGAACTCATCTATTGTAGTTCTTCCCTCTATTATATGTCTTAAACATGCATTATGTAATGTTTTCATACCACTACCAATTGCTACTTCTTCTATTTCTACATCGTGTGCACCTTGTGCTATCAGTCTTTTTATTTCTTTTGTAACTGGCATTATTTCATATACACCAATACGGCCTGAATAACCTTCAAAATTACATTTATCACACCCATTTGCTTTATATATTGGGGTTTTCATGAATTTTTCAATTTCTTTTTCACCGCCAGTAACAACAAGTTCCGCTTCTTCCCTTGTAGGATAATATTGTGACCTGCAATGCGGACATAATTCTCTTACAAGTCTTTGAGCAACTACTCCTATTAATGTTGACGAAACTAAATAATCTTTTGCACCCATATCTATCAATCTTGTTATAGTAGAAGCTGCAGAATTTGTGTGCAGTGTTGACAATACAAGGTGACCTGTTAATGCAGCAGATATAGCTGTTTCCAATGTTTCAATATCACGGATTTCGCCGACCAGTATAACATCAGGGTCCTGTCTTAATATTGAACGCATACATGATGCAAACGTTATACCTGCTTTTGGATTAATTTGAGATTGGTTTATTCCGTCTATTCTAATTTCTATAGGGTCTTCAATTGTTGTTATATTAATCTTTTCTTCATTTATTGCTTTTAATAATGTATATAATGTTGTCGTTTTACCAGAACCTGTAGGACCTGTTGTTAAGATTATTCCGTTTGGTACACTTTCCATTTTTCTTATTAATGCCATTTCCTCTGGCGATGCACCATTAAGATTTAACTCATCCTTTGTTGCTGTCATTGATACCGCAGGCGCCAATATTCTTATAACCATTTTTTCGGCATCACCTACAGGCAATGTGTTAATTCTGAAGTCATAGTCCAAATCTTTATAAGTAATTGAAAATGAACCGTCTTGCGGTCTTCTGTGTTCGGCTATGTTCATTTTTGATATTACTTTTAAACGTGTTAATATTGCTGATTCTGATTTACTCGGCAGTCTTAATACTTCATGTAAAATACCGTCTTTTCTATATCTGACAACATATCCGTCAAGTCTTGGTTCTATATGAATATCACTCGCCTTCATATCTATACCGTCAGATATCATTTTATTTACAAATTTTACAACTATGTTTGAATCATCTTTTAATTCTTTACGAGCCTGCTCAAATAAGGTTTCTTCCTGATCAAATGCAAGCGCTTGTTTTTCAATTTTCTTAATAATTTTATTTGTTGCTTTTTTCTGCTCACTAAACAGATTTTGAACACAAGCTGTAAATTCATAATGAGTTATGACCATTATACTGGGCTTTAATCCAGTTAAAAATATAATGTCATTTATTACTTTTTTGTCGTTAGGATTAACCATACCGACAACTAATACTTTATCATCGTAACTTATTGGTATTACTTTATTTAATTTTATAAAGTCCTCAGGAAGCATTGACAATACGGAATCATCTATTTTTAATTGATCCTGTGTTACTGCTTCATATCCTAATTGGGCTGATAGGGCAGTTCTTAAGTCTTCAAGAGTTATTATTCCCTGCTGAACCAATATCGTTCCTAATGGGATATGCATTTTTTTAGATTCAACTAGCGCATTAAAGATTTGGTCTTTTGTTACAAAACCCATTTCCACCAAAACTTCACCAATTTTTTTGGAACGGTATTTATCTTTATCATCACTAGAAAAATAATCGTTTTCGTTTAAATCTGCCAACTCATTTTCATCAGCGGTATCATCATATTTTAAAGTTATCTCGTTGTAATCTTCAACAGATTCTTGTGCAGGCTGAGATATTATCGGCTTTTCTTCTATATGCAAATTAGTTTTTACATAACTTATCAGGGATTTAAAATCATCTTCTGAAACAATTTTGGTAGATAATTTATCAAATCCGCTAACAGATATAATCATTTCCTTTAAATCTACAGATAATGAAGGTTGGGAGGTAATTACATATACAATACCTTTTGCCACACGAATAGGTATATATGAATGAACCTCCATATCATGCATATTAAATCTAGATACTAATGATAGATCTACTATAGGTTTTATTTTTTCTAATATTTGGTTTGCCATTTATTGTCTGCCTTATAGTTCAGCAACATCTTCCGTATCTTTTAATATTCTTGGTGTCATTAATATTAACAATTCTTCTTTTTTCATAGATTTATGCTGACTTCTAAATAATGCACCTACTATCGGTATATCACCTAAAATCGGAATTTTAGCTACTGTATTTTT
>CANQRT010000156.1 GCA_947626325.1 Candidatus Gastranaerophilales bacterium
TGATATACAATTCCCCTCAATAGTAAAGAAAATGCCCCAAAATAAATCAGGGAGTTTATTTATATTCCCATTTCTTATAGGAACATTTTTTGCGCTAGCCTCAAGCCCCTGCTCGTCGCCAATACTTGCCAGTATAATGGCGGTAGCAGCAATTTCAACAAGTATATTATTTTCCATTGCACTGTTATTCGCATTTGCGCTAGGGCAATGTATAATAATTATAATATTTGCACTATTTACCTCAACACTAAAAAACAGAGGCAAATTTGCTAAATACTCCGAAATTTTAATGAAAATCAGCGGAGTTATATTAATTCTTGCAGGTTTATTTATATATTATTCAATATTCAGCAGTATTTAATTAAACAGCTAAATTAAGATTGTGAGCTAAAACTCTTTGAGTTTTATTTCTACCTGCAATTCTGAAATGATTTTTGCCGTATTCATCCTTTGTTCTAACGCCAAAAAGTCTATCAGATAATATAGAATGGATTTCAGTTTCTTTTATTCCGTCTTTAATAGTTGCGCCTACAAATTTTGTGTTAGGTTTTCGATTAGTTATTGATATTAATTGCTCTTCAATCTCATCAGCAGCTTGAAATGGAGTTATAGTTGTCAATGTTGACTCTTTTACAAGTGGAGAGCTGATTACATTTTTAGAAACTTCACCATTAGGAACCATTTTATGGATTATGCACGTATAGTTATTTCCTTTTAACCCATTTGTTTTTATTTTATTTTGAAATAAAAACCCGACTGCAGAAACTTTCATAAACCCTCACATTCCATATATATAATACTCCATTTTTGAGTATTTGTCCATACTTTTTTATGAAAATTTCATTTTTTTAATATATTTTTTTCAAAATTTAATATTTTTATATTGAGTTTTTAAATTTTTAAATAAAAATTTTGCATTTTTGATAAAAATACATTCATTTTTTTAATTTTTTCAAAAAATTAGGTGAATTTTACTCCAAAATTTGTGCATTTTTATTATTATCGAGTATAAACTCTAGAAAGTCTCACTTTTAAACGGCAGATAAGTTCATAGTTAATAGTATCCAATATGTCTGCCCATTCATTAATACTTATTTCTTCATCGCCGTCTTTACCAATCAGAGTAATAATATCACCCTCATCAGCTTCAACCCCTGTAATGTCAAACATCATTTGATCCATAGTAATATTCCCGATTTGAGCAATTTTTTTACCATTTAAAATTCCATAAATTTTATTTGATAATTTTCTATCTACTCCGTCAGCATATCCTATAGGAATTGTTGCAATTTTAGTGTCGCCCTTGGAAATAAATTTATGAGAATAACTTACACCCTCGCCATTTTTTGCAGTATGAATATTAGTTATTCTTCCTTTTAAGCCCATTGCTGGATATAGGTTTGGCGTTGACTTGCAAAAATCTGGCAAATCTGGAATTAATCCATACAAAGCAAGCCCCAATCTTACCATATTATATTTATCTTCCTTATAGCCAGCTATTACTGCTGCTGTATTAAAGCAGTGAAGTATTAATCCTGTTGTATCTATTGAAGAAATTATATTCTCCCAAATTTTAAGCTGATTTTTTGTTTTTTCTTCATCTTCAGCGCAGGCAAAGTGGGTAAATATTCCCTGCAAATCTATAGCTGGGCAGTTTTGAACCTTTTTTATAAACTCAATCGCATTTTCTTTTCGGACACCAATTCTATTCATGCCCGTATCAAGTTTAATATGAGCCTTTATTTTAAGTCCTGTTTTTTTATAAGTTAACTCAGCAGCTTCTATATGTTCAGGCAAAAATACAGATAAAGAAATATTATTTTGAGCGGCGTAATCAAATGCCCAAACGGGTGCTGCACCAAGCACCAAAATCGGGCAATCAAATTTATTATTGCGAAGCTCCATTCCCTCGTCAATAGAGGCAACACCAAGCCAATCAACACCCGAGGCTAATAGTGTAGGTGCTATCATAGAACTTCCGTGTCCATAAGCGTCTGCTTTAACCACAGCAAGAACTTTACTCTCAGGCTTTACCTTTTTTTTAAGCTCTAGAATATTTTTTTCAATAGAGTCAAGATTTATTTCAACCCACGCATCTCGTTTTGTATTTATATTTGATAATCTTTGAAATTTCATATTTATATTTTAGTTTAAAAATATTTGTTTTGCTATAATTGTACAATGAATAATAAAGTTGCAATTATAATAATATTTATAATAAGTTTTATCGGATTTTTAATATTTTCAAATAATATTTATTCGCCGTATTCCGATATAGGCAGAGAATTATATATTCCCTGCCAGCTTGCGCAGGAAAAAGTATTATATAAAGACATTTTCTGTATTTATCCACCTATGGGATATATAATTAACGGATTTATTGTAAAAATTTTCGGAGCTAAATTATTAACATTTACTTTAATTGGTTATGTACTCTCGTTATTATCATTAATTGCCTGCTATTTTATAAGCGAAAAATATACAGATAAAAAAACATCGCTAGCTCTAACCTGCGCTCTAATTCCTATTTGCGTTTATTTTCCCTCAATTTCAAATTGGATAACACCGTATTCTTATTCAATAATGTACGCTTTATGCGCATTTTTATGGAGTTTTTATTTTCTTATAAAATTCCTTAACACCTCAAAAGTTAAATATATTGCGCTTTGTTTCTTATTATACGGACTGTCTACAGTATGTAAATACGAATTTTCGGCTTTTATAATTGTCATTTTATTATGCGCTGTAAAAAACAGGACTTCTATTAAAAATATATTATATATTTTTATATTTCCTGTTCTTTGCTTTTTAATTTTACTCTTTCAAAAATGCACTATTGCGGATTTAACGCAGAGCGCAAAATTAATTATAAACCTTGCACAATCTCATAGCGTAAATTACTTTTATAATTATGTCGGTTTTATTCCGTCTTTGGAGTCAATTAAAAATGCCTGTTTATCAATTATTTATCCGTCTATTTTTTCAATTTTTCACTCTCTCGGATATATTATATTATTAATTTTTATATACAGTATAAAAAAATATAAAAGTGATTTTTTGTTTTTTATATTATGCTTAACCGCTTTTTTGTCGGGATTAAAAGTTATAGGCAATATTTCGCTTGAAATATACGGAACTTACTTCCTGCCTTTAATGCTGATTTGTTTAATGACATTTTTATATAAAAAACTGCTAAAAGAAAAATCTCTAATTACAGTTATACTATGCTTAATTTTATTTATTTCTTATGCTTGTTATGACATAAATCAAAATAAATTAACCTCACTAAACACAGAAAAAGGAACAATAAAAATCCCTGAAATATTTTATGAAGTAACAAATCAAACTTTAAACTATGTAAATACATCAACAAATAAAGACGAAAAAATTATAGTAATCCCTGAAAGTGCAATAATAAATTTCCTAACGGAAAGGCAATCCAACAATAAACTATATTATCTAATCCCGCCAAATAATGAGCTATTAACGGATAAATACATTATAAACGAATTAAAAACAAACCCGCCTGATGTAATATTGATATCAAACCTAAGATATAATTGGTATAATCAAGGTTCATATACAAAAACGTGGGGGCAGAATATATATAAATATATAAATGAAAATTATAAGCTCGAAAAAATAATAGGAAGCAGCGTTCAATTTTACGTATACAGGCGTGTTATAATATAAAAAAGAAACGGGAATTATATGAATAAAGAAGAAAAGCTTAAAATAATAGAGGATATGCAGGCAGTAGTAGAGCAAATGAGGCTGGATGATATAGAAGAAGACCCCTCGCTAGCAGATGAAGTATTTGAATGTTCGTGCTGCGGAAAAACAAAACCGCTTGCAGGCTCAATACAATACGGACAATACAGACTATGCAATGACTGTGTATTATTAGCGGAAACAGGTTTA
>CANQRT010000157.1 GCA_947626325.1 Candidatus Gastranaerophilales bacterium
TATAAAAGTAATCATGCAAGTAGGTTTTATAAAAAAATTATTAAAATATGATTTTAATAAATGATAGAGAAAACTATGGATAATACAAAAGTATTACTGGCAAAGCGATTAAAGCAATTAAGAAAAAATAAAGGTTTAACTCAGGAAAAACTGGCAGAATTAATTGGCAGAGATACAAAGCATATTTCGAAATTGGAGCTAGCTGGCTCATATCCCTCTATAGAAACACTTGACAGGATAGCAAATGTTCTGGAAGTAGAATTAAAAGATATATTTAATTTTGACTCCGTAAGAAATAAAAAATTTATACTTGACGAATTTCAATCTATATTAAAAAATGCTGATGAAACAAAAATTCAAAAGATGTATAAATTATTCAGATGTATTAATGATTAAAATTACTTAATAATACTAAAAATTTTGTAAATTAAAACTTAAAAAAATCCTTTATATATTAAAGGAATATAAGGTATGGTACAAAATATAAAATTTTTAAATGGAGTAGACAAAAATTATAAAACAAATCATGAAAAACATATATTTCATGAGTTTACATATATAACCAAAGCAAAAGAAGATTCATTTGAAAAGAAAAAAGTTGATAAATCAAACAACGGTAAATTTGACATCATAGAGGCAGGCAAAAACTATATAAAAGGGATTTTAAGCCCGTTAACGGCAATAATAAAACATCCCGTTATGACAATAGCAATGATAGGTATAACGGCAGCTGCCTGCTCGCTGGTTCCCGTATTAACACCGATATTAGGAATAGGTTTTGGAGCATTAAGCGTATTTCAACTAGGTAAAGGCTGTTATGATGTAGCAAAAAATATTAAAAATAAAGATTATGATAAAGCGGAACAATCATTTAATACGGTAGGTCAAGGAACCATAGGAACAATATTGAGTGCTTTAGGATTAAAACAAAGTGCAAAAGTAGCAAAAGAAGCGAAATTAATGAGTGAATTAAAAGTAAACTCATTAAGTGCGGCTCAAAAAGAAGCAATAGCAACAGAAGTAAATAACGGAAGCTATTTGAACGCATTAAAAGAAAATATGTCATTATTTACTACAAAAACAGGGTTAAAAGCCCTAATAAATCAATTTAAGCCCTCAAATATACTTCAAAGAGGCAAAGACGCATTAAAGTTAATATTCGGTAAAAAAGAAAGAGCAGATAAAGTTATAAGAAAAAAGACGGAATTTAAAAAAACCGCTGAAGGCCAAAGACGGGCAGCTTTATCAACCGAAGAAATTGAAGCAGAAGTAAAATCACTGGCGAAAGAAGCTTTTGATGAATACGGAATACCTGAAGAACTGCGTCCTGAAATAAAAGTAATACAAGAAAATGCTAAACTTGGCGGCGGGTACCAAAGCGGAAATCATACAATTACAATAAACGAAAACTCATACAGAGAAGGTATGTTTGATTTACCTAATGTAATAAAACATGAAGCTACTCATGCAAGTGAAGCCATATTAAGACAAAGTCTGCCCATGGATAAAAAAATAGAATTAGCAAAAGAATATTTAGTTGATAAAATACAAAATGGGGAGAAAGAAAATATAATCTCAGGCGGCAATTTTTTGGGTGTAAGCACTTCAAAACCCCCTAAATTAAATGCACAAATGAAAGCTGATTTTATAAAATTAGCACAAGATAAACTTTATCAAGATGGAGTTTTATATACAAATGAACAATTAAGTGCAATGGTAAGACCATTAGTTGAAGCAAACAGTGAATTTGCGAGTTCGTATTCAAGTGTGGATGATGCAGTAAATGCAATGACTACTTATGCGAAATCACACAATCTTAGATATAATTTGGCACTGAAAAATTCAACGGGATTTAATACTTCCAAAATAGATACATCACTGTTAAAACAATTAACACCCGAAGAAACACAAGCTGCAATAAAATCATATTTAGACTCTATTGAATGCATTGAAGGAAACGCTGCTGGTCAAGGATTTCTGGGGATTGGCGGGGACTTCAACCAATACCAGTTTTGCACGGAAGAAGTTCTTGCACAAATAAAAGGCAATAATTTTGAAATAGCAAAACTGGAAGAGCAGCTTAAAGTATTAAGAAATCAACCTAAACGTAATTTCAAAGAAGAAGCAAGGATACTGGATTTAATTAAAAACTCAAAATTAACAATAGAATATAAAACAAAAGGTGTAGATTATTATAAATTATACACTGAATCAATAAATCATCCCGAAAATAAAGAACTCGCAGCCCAAGTTGCCAAATTAAAAAAAGAACTTGATTTAATAAAAACAAAAATGCTTGCTAATAATACTCCAGTATCTACTGATATAGTGGGATATAATGTAAAAGTCATGTCAAATAATTATATACCAATTCCGTTCATAAAAGTACCCGAAACGGGTGCAAGCATAGTTATACCCCCTGCAGTCACAACGGCAGCTGATATATTAGAGGATGATTTAAAGAAAGAAGAAAATTAAATAAGTCCTTCGCAGAGCAAAAATCTGCCCATTGGGATAACTTCGCAGTAGTTAGAAAGCGATTTTATAAAACATTCATTCTCGCAAAAACCACCTGAAAGATATATTTTATCAGGCTTTTTAGCAAAGTTCCAAGCATTAAATGCAATTCCGTGAATAAATTTAGATATGGCATTTTTTGCATCGTTTCCTTTTGCTATATCATCCATTATTTTTTCCAAACCGAAAATTCCGCAGGTTATAACGTATTTTTCATTATCAAATTCTAAATCTTTAGCATTTATTGAATAAAACTTTAAAAGCATTTCAATAGTTGCCCCTGTTGAGCTTGAACAGGAATTGTTCCAATCTAAGTCTTTAAATTTACCATTTTTATACAATGCCCACTTGGAATCTCTGCTTCCCATATCAAGTATGAGCCCGTCATTTTTTACTTTTTTCCTAAATCCTTCTATTAATGCTATAACTTCATTTTCATAGTCACTATCAAAATTAAGCATTGATTTTGACATGTGCCCTGTTGCTTTATCAAATTTAAAATCAATATCTTTTAAACTGCTTGAGGGGATAACGTAATAATTAAAGCCGTTTTCACGTTTTACAAGATTGGATGAAAACTTTATCATCTTATTTTCGTCATTACTTTCAACTATTTTAGACCAAGTTGTGCCAGCATCAAGTACAATCATCTTAACCTCAAAAACGCTTCTATTTTAGCTCTTGTAGAATTTGTTGCAACATCATCAATATCAATATATAGCCCGTTATATTTGTCCGCTAAATATTTAGCAAGCTGAGCTTTTGAGCAAAATGACTGCGAATAAAATACCGTAGGAACATCATTATCCACATACATTTCAAGCTCAATATCAGCAGGAGTCATAGCCTCAACACATCTGCTCCAGCCGTATACATGTGTTTCATTAGGGAATAATTCTAATAAAGAAAGGTCATTGGGCGGAACTCCCCAAAATCCAAATTTTGCCTTACAAGGTGTTAAATTAAGGTTTTGAGGCTCATATATATTTTTTGTTATAAGCTCAATTTTTTGCCTTAAAGGCATATTTGAAGTTGAAATTTTAATTTCATGCCTGTACGCTGACTCCTCAAATATACTTTTTTCAATATTAAAGCCTAAATCCTTTAAAACTTCATAAGCAAACCAACCGCTGTCGCACTTGTCTTTTCCTATTGGCGCTAATATAACAAGGAGTTCATCTTTAAAGTGAAACGCAGAATTTATAATATTTTTTATAATTGCACAGTATGTTTCAGGCAGAATATCAGTCTTTTCAAAACCATAGTCAATGTCAAAATCTACCCAAACAGCACTCGGGTATTTTGCTTTATACTTATTTATCAACTCGGGA
>CANQRT010000158.1 GCA_947626325.1 Candidatus Gastranaerophilales bacterium
TAATTCTTGATAAAGCGATAGAAACAGTAAATGCAGAAAAGGGTTCATTAATGCTGTATGATCCTTCTGACAATACCTTGCAGGTTAAAGTAGTGTATGGTTTAAAGGACAAAAAGCACGAGGACGATATTAATAATGGATTGGTGGAATGCCAAAAAATGAAACCCGATTGCGGTATTGCAGGAAAAGTATTTACAGAAAAGAAGTCTATAATCACAAATCTAGGGGGAAATGATCCTAGGTTTAATCAATTTACAAGTGATAGCAATGTTTCATCGTTAATTTGTGTACCGTTGATTGCAAAAGGTGAGTGTATCGGAATAATCAACATTACAAATAAAAAGAACGGTAAATTATTTAATAAGAAAGATTTAGAGTTTGTAGAAGCACTTGCAAACCAAGCAGCTATTGCGGTTGACAATGCTCAGTTATATGAACTCGCAACAAAAGACGGCTTAACGAAGTTATATATTCACAGGCATTTTTATTTCTTGCTTGAGTCGGAAATCAAAAGAGTACAAAGATATCATCACGTTTTATCATTAATAATGATGGATATAGACAACTTCAAGCATGTAAATGATACATACGGGCATTTAGTTGGTGATATGGTATTAAAGGAAATAGCTTCAACAATACAAAAAACGATAAGACACGTTGATATCCCTGCAAGATACGGCGGAGAAGAATTTACGGTAATTCTTCCTGAAACTGCGGCAGCTAATGCCTTAACCATAGCAGAGCGATTAAGGAAAAAAATCAGTGAAATTGAAGTAAAAGTGGATGAAAAAACCATAATCCGACCGACGGTAAGTATGGGTATTGCAGAATATCCTAATGCTGCAGAAGATATAAAAGATTTAATAGATTGTGCGGATAAAGCGCTTTACGTTTCAAAAGAGAACGGTAAAAACTGTATACATCTATATTTTGATGAAAAATTTACTCGCTATAATCCTGATAATTAATAAAATATTTTTTGTAAAAAGTTAGAAACATTTTAAGCATGCTAATCATCTAAAAACCATGATTGCAATATAATGAAATTAGAAAAAATAAAAAAGGGAGCATGCGTTGAAAACGGCTATATATCCTGGCAGTTTTGATCCAATAACAAAAGGGCACTTAGATGTGCTGAAGCGGGCTGCGGATATATTTGACAGAGTAATAATTGTAGTATCAGTTAACGTAAACAAAAAAAGTTTTCTTCCGTTAGAAGATAGGATAAAGCTTATAAAGGCATGCTGTAAAGACATAGAAAATGTTGAAGTAGACAGCTATGACGGTTTAACAATTGAATATGCGAAGAAACGAAAAGCAAATGTATTAATAAGAGGATTAAGAGCTGTATCTGATTTTGAATATGAAATGCAGTTATCACAAGCTAACAGTGCGTTAAGCAGTGATATACACACAGTTTTCTTAATAACAAAGCCGAAGTACAATTTTATATCTTCGGGAACGGTTAGGGAAATAGCGTTAATGAAAGGTGATATATCAAAGTTTGTCCCTGAACCTGTAGCAGAGTACTTAGAAGAAAGATATATGAAAGGTTAAGACCATGACAGAGTTAAGAGTTAGTCATTTAATAGATGAAGCCGATGAAATCTTGGATAATAAATTTCATGTAGGCAGTTATTGTTTATTTATGAACACTGATGACATACAAGATATACTAAGTAAAATCAGAGCGATATTACCAGAAGAAATAAAAACGGCTGAGATGATATTAAAACGTAGAGATGAGATATATATGGAAGCTCAAGCGAGAGCAGACAGAATAATTAGTGAAGCTCAAAGCACAGCAGCCAGCATATTAAGTGAATCTGAGCTTATAAGAGCAGTAAGAGAAAAAGCTGCGAAGATACAAGAGCAGGTTAAAGAGAGCTGCGAAGAAATGAAGAATAAAGCTACAGAAGAAGCAGAGCAAGTAAGGAGATTAGCTTATCAAGAAGCTATGCAAAAAAGAGAAGGTGCTCAAGCTTATGCTGAAAAAGTTTTAAGCGGACTCGAACATGATATTCAGCAGACAATAGGCTGTTTAGAAAGCAGTATTGGGGAAATAAGACGCGGACAAGAATATTTAGCAAGAGAGAAAGACCAAGCAAGAAACGCACAACCGCAGAACATTCAAAATAAAGAAGCCGTACAGGCTCAACAATAAGCTTATAAATGTGGGAATGGGATAGAGATTAATGGCAAGCAAAGTTGTTAAGCAGAGTGATACCAGTATGCTTAAACTGCTTCCGCAGAGTGTAGAAGCAGAAGAAGCGGTACTTGGGGCAATATTAGTTAACCCTGAAGCTATAGGAAAGGTTGTTGAATATTTGAGCCCCGAGAGTTTTTATAAACCAGCGCACAAGTTGATTTATAATTCTGCGTTGGATTTGTACAGAAACTCTGAACCGATTGATATAGTAACGGTATCGGAGCATTTAAGAAACAAGGATGAACTTGAAAAAGCAGGCGGCAGAGCATACATAAATGATTTGGCGCTAAATGTAGTAACAACGGGGAATGTTGATTATTATGCCAAAATCATTCAGGAAAAAGAAATAAAGCGTTCACTTATAACTGCAGGGTCAGAGATAGTATCAATGTCTTATGAGAATGATGATACTGATGTAGTGCTAGATGATGCGCAAAAGCTGATATTTAATATAGCGGCGAGGAAAAATACAACGGATTTAATGCCGATAGAAGATATTATTGTAACAAGTTACGCTCAGATTGAGGAGCGGTTTAACAATAAAGCTGATTTAGTCGGGGTGGATACAGGCTTTTATGATTTAAACACACTAACCTCAGGTTTACAGAAGTCTGATTTAATAATACTTGCGGCACGTCCTTCAATGGGGAAAACGGCATTTGCGTTAAATATAGCTCAAAACGTAGCAAAGATAACCAAAAAAACGGTAGCTATATTTTCATTAGAAATGTCAAAAGTTCAAATAGGGCGCAGAATATTGTGTTCCGAGGCAGAAGTTGAGACTCAAAGGGTAACGCAGGGCAACCTGCAGCCAAAAGACTGGCAAAAATTAATTGATGCGATGACAAAATTATCTGAAACCAAGATATATGTAGATGATGAATCAGGTATAACGGTAACGGATATCAAAGCAAAATGCAGACGATTAATGATGAAAGAAAAAGATTTAGGGTTAATAGTCATAGATTATCTGCAATTAATGGAAGGCGGAGGAAGCACCACAGACCGTAACCAGCAGATATCTGCAATATCGAGGGCATTAAAAGGACTGGCGAGAGAGCTTGATGTGCCTATTATAGCATTATCGCAGTTATCAAGAGGTGTAGAGCAAAGAAACGAAAAGCGTCCAATGTTATCAGATTTAAGGGATTCTGGTGCGATAGAACAGGATGCAGACATTGTAATGTTTATATACCGTGATGAATATTATAATAAAGATGATGCAAACAACAAGGGAAAAGCTGAGATAATAATAGCAAAGCACAGAAATGGGCCTACTGATACAGTAAATTTATTATTCCAAGCAAACATAACAAAATTCAAGAACCCGACAAAGCCCGCAGGTGAGCTGTATTGATTTTTAATAGAAGTATAAAAGTTTAAATTGTTAAGTTGAAGTTCATTGCGTAGAACGAAACTTAACAATTTAAACTTTAATAAACAGATAATTTACGCTTCAATAAACAATCTTTTGCCGACTATGTTTGGTTTTCCGTTATAGTATCCCGCAAAATATCCGCCTTTAACAGGCTTATTAACGGCATAATTTCTGCTTGAGCTTGTTGTTAAAAACGGGTTTTCAAATGGATTATACCCTTGTGTTGATTGAGTTATATTTATTTGCCCAGTTTGC
>CANQRT010000159.1 GCA_947626325.1 Candidatus Gastranaerophilales bacterium
GTGGAGCCTGCGTATTTGAAAATCACGCAAATTTTATATTAAATAAAGAAAATGCAACATCATTAGATGTAATAAATTTAATGTATAAAATGTATACTAAAGTAAAAGACAAGTACACAATACAATTAAAACCCGAAATAATATATATAGGAAACCAAGGAACGAAAGAACATCAATTATGGGAACAAATGAAGTAAAAAAATATTCTGAAGATACAAAAATTGCAGTATTATGCGGCGGATTATCAAGCGAAAGAGAAGTATCTTTGCGCTCTGGCAAAAACGTATACGAAGCGCTTAAAAGATTGGGATACAAAAATGCTCAATTAATAACAGTTGATGAAAATATAACTGAAAAATTAAAAGAAAATAAAATTGAAGCTGCCTACAATGCGCTTCACGGAAAATACGGTGAAGACGGTTGTATACAGGGAATTCTTGAACTTTTAAAAATTGAATATACAGGCTGCGGAGTAATGTCAAGCGCAATAACAATGAATAAAGAGTACACAAAAAGAATACTCTCTACAAACAAAGAAATAATAATGGCGAAATCGGCATTTATACAAAAAAATGATGATATATATGAAAAAACAAAGAACTTAAAATATCCATTATTTATAAAACCCGTAAGTGAGGGTTCAAGTTTTGGTATGACAAAAGTAAATAAAAAAGAAGAATTAAAACAAGCTTATGAAACAGCACTAAAATACAATGATGATGTTCTTGCTGAGGAATTTATCGACGGATTTTTTGTTACAGTAGGTGTTCTAGAAAAAGACAATAAGCCTTTTGCTACAGAAATACTAGAGATACGTCCAAAAACAGAATGGTATGATTTTGAAGCTAAATATACAAGCGGAATGAGTGAATTTATAGTACCTGCAAGATTAAGCAAAGAAGTCACAGACAGAGTAAAAACTATGGCAATAGAAGCATTTAAAACAGCAGGATGTCATAGCGTATCAAGAATAGACTTTATGATGAAAGATGATATACCATATTTACTAGAAATAAATACTAGTCCAGGTATGACAGACGTAAGCGATTTGCCTGCTCAAGCTAAAGCCATGGGTATAAGCTATGATAATTTAGTATTACTTATTTTAAATAGCGCAGGACTAAACAAATAAATGGAAGATAATTATACCGTAGTAAGAAAAATAAAACAGCAGAAATTGCGCAGAAAAGCAAGGCGCGGTGAAATTGCTATGCGCAGGCTTTATAAACTGTTTCGTTTTATTATTATCATAATTATATTTTACGGTATATATAGAATTTCACTTGCACATTATTGGTATTTTCCAAAGGATTTATACACAAAAAATACAGATAAATACATTGAAATACTAGGAAATAATATAGTACCAAAATCAAAAATAATTAATGAAATAAAAAAAATACCCATTGAAAAAAAGCCTATATATATGATAAATCCAACTGAGGCTGCAAAAGCATTAGAAAAATTATCCCCAGTAAAAAGTGCCTATGTTAGAAGATTTTGGTTTCCAGCAAGATATGTAATAATGCTTGAAGAAGAAACCCCAGCAATAGTTATTGCACCAAAAGAAGATGTAGCAGAAGTAGCAGCATTTTCATACAGCGGTAAACTGATAGGGAGAGAATATTTACCTTTAAACAGTAATATTAAATCTGCGAAAATTCTAAGCTATGGAACAAAAGATGATGATTACGAAAAATGGAATAAAGAAAAAATTGATGAATTATATAAATTATACAAGGAGCTTGAAGAATACTCTGGTGAAAGTGTAGAGTATATTGATTTAAGAATACCTCATAACGCATTTGTTCAACTAAAAAGCACAAAGGTAAAATTAGGGGAATTAGATACAAGTGTATATGAAAGAATAAAAGCATTAGCTTCAATAATGCCGAAAATAAGAAATACAAGTGAGTCTATAAAATACATAGATATTTCATGGGGCGAATCATCATATTTAAAAATGAATGAAAATAAAAGCTTGCAATAAAAAATTTATGTATTAATATAAAAAAGTCAGAAAAATAAAATCCAACCCATACATAATAAAACTTACATAAGTAAGCAAATTATTATGTTTTTTAATATTTAGGATTAAAAATAAAAGAAAGGCAAAAGACGTGGAAGAAACTAAAAGCAAGTCTAAAAAGAAAAAAATTGAGACTACAAATGAAACAGTTCAAACAGAATGGAAAGAACAAGTTATACAAGTACGCAGAGTTACAAAAGTTGTAAAAGGCGGAAAGAAATTAAGTTTTAGAGCAATTGTAGTAGTCGGCAATAAAAATGGACAAGTTGGTGTTGGCTGTGCAAAAGCATCAGAAGTTATTATTGCAATCCAAAAAGCAGTTGCAGATGGAAGAAAAAATCTAATTAATGTACCTATATACAGAACAACAATACCCCACCCAATAACAGGCAGATCAGGTGCAGGCAGTGTAATGTTAAAACCAGCATCACAAGGTACAGGAGTTATTGCAGGCGGTGCAGTTCGTGCAGTATTAGAATTAGCAGGAATTGAGAATATATTAAGTAAATCTTTAGGTTCAAAATCCCCCTTAAACGCTGCAAATGCAACATTAAGTGCACTTAAATCATTAAAACCGTTTGATATCGTAGCGAAAAGACGCGGTTTATCATTAAAAGACATGCTTAATTAAGAGGAAAATAAAAAATGGCTAAGAGTAAAAAAGTAAAAATAACATTAGTAAAAAGTTTAATTGGTGCAACAGAAAAACAAAGACGAGTAGCAAAAGCTCTCGGATTAACAAAAAAAGACCAAACAGTTGAACATGAAAACAGTGCAACAATAATGGGAATGGTTCAAGCAATTCCTCATTTATTAAGTGTTGCTGAATAGAAAAGGAAAAAACAATGACAGAAAGAATAGAAATAGAAGATTTAAGACCAGCACAAGGTGCAACTGGTAAAGAAAAAAGAGTAGGCAGAGGTCGTTCATCAGGTCATGGTAAAACTTCATGCCGTGGTAATAATGGTGAAGGACAAAGATCAGGCCGCAGCTCAAAAAGAGGATTTGAAGGCGGTCAAATGCCTGGATACAGACAAATGCCTAAATTAAAAGGATTTACTAACTTTAATGCTATACATTATGCCGCAATTAATGTTAGCGAATTGGCTAATATACAAGGCGACGAAATAACATTAGAATTATTACAAAAAGCTGGTAAAGTATCAAAACATGCAGAAGCATTAAGAGTTTTAGGCGACGGAGAATTAACAAAAGCAATTAATGTTAGTGCAAGATACTTCAGCGCAAGTGCAAAAGAAAAAATTGAAAAAGCAGGCGGAAAGGCACAGTTAGTATAATGCAGCAATATACACCAAGTCAGCAGAACTTACAGGCAATGCTGTCAAATTTGAATATAGCAGGCTTAAAAAACAAGATATTTTTTACACTGTTAATGATATTAATATTCAGATTTTGCGCACAAATTCCTTTGTTTGGAATTAATGCGGAAAATTTTGCAAACTTGGCAGCGGCAAATAATTTAATCGGATTTTTAGACATGTTTTCAGGTGGTGCACTTGGAAATGTATCAATAATTGCACTTGGGATTGGTCCATATATTACTGCGTCAATCATTATGCAATTATTAGCTGTTGTAATTCCGCAATTAGAGCAATTACAAAAAGAGGAGGGTGAAGCAGGCAGAAGAAAGCTCTCTCAATATACAAGAATATTTACTATAGTTATAGCTGCCGTACAAGCGCTTGTATTTGTAATATTTTTATTAAAAACCGCAAGAGGAGCTATCTTACCTGATGTTAATTTAATGACTTTTGCAATAGGCTCTATC
>CANQRT010000160.1 GCA_947626325.1 Candidatus Gastranaerophilales bacterium
TGATTATTTATCACGGTTTTGAATTGTGTTATTACAATTTTATTACGTAAAAATAAAATTTCAACCTTTACCATGATACATACTGAAAATTTTTAAATTTGAATACTAATCTAAAAGTTCATCAAGCAGTTTTGCATCAGATGAAGTTTTATTAATATCAAACTTAACATTCTTGCGCATATAAGTTCTGAGCGCTTCACGGATTAATTCACTACGTGAACGCTGTTCATTTTCAGCAACTTCATCTATTTTATCCAAAAATTTATCAGGTATTGAAAGTAACACTTTTGCCATATCTTTTCTCCTATATATATTATATACTAATTATAAAAATATTAAAAGAGGAGAAAATTTATGGATAATCTTAGAAAAAAATACAAACTTGTTGATTTATTCTGCACACTGGCTCAAATACCGTCACCTTCTTTAAAAGAACAAAAAGTAACAGAGAAAATTTTATCAATATTTAAAGAAAACGGAATAAACGCTTGGCTTGACGACTATAAAAATGTTAGGGCTAAAATTGAAGCGACTGATATAAGTAAAAAACCTTTACTTTTAAGCGCACACATGGATGTAGTAGGTGATGATTCTCCCGTAAATTTAAAGCTTAACGGCGACATTATTGAAACTGATAAAACAAGAACATTAGGCGCTGATGATAAAGCAGGAGTTGCTGCTGCAATTATGCTTGCCATTGAGCTAAAAAACAATAAAGACCTTAAACATGGCGGACTTGAAATTATGTTTACTCGTGATGAAGAACAAAATATGACAGGTATTCATAATGCGGATTTAAAAAATATTGAAGCAGAACATGTTTTAGTTCTTGATGCCGATAAAACAGGACAGGTTCAAATTTCAGGCGCAAGCTATACTAAACTTGTTGTTAATATTACAGCGCTAAAAGGCGGACACTCTGGTATTGATATTGATGATAAAAAAAGACTAAATGCTGCTAAATTGCTAGCTGAACTTGTTAATGATATTCCGCAGGGAGTTTACAAAAAAGATGAATTTGGTGTTATTACTTCAATTAATCTTGGGGTAATTATCGGCGGAGGTATTGAAACAGCAATTGATAGTATTAAACATTCTGATATAACCAGTAATAAATATCTTGATACGGTCATTGAAAAAGCAGTAACAAATGTTATTAACACTAAAGCAGGCGCAGCTTATTCAATAAGAAGCTCTAATAGAGAGTTTGAAAATAATCTTATTAACGAAATAAAAGAAATTGTTAATAACTTTAATAAAAAATATTCTAATTTAGCTAAAGCAGAAGTAGAAACATCTGAACACCTGCCTCCCTTTGAAAAAAGCAACGATGAAACATTAGTAAATACAGCAAGAAAAACAGGTGAAATATTAAATATGGAGCTTGATATTTCTTCTTTCCATGCAGGTGCTGAAACTCATATTTATGCAAACAATAAAAATAAATATGGAAATACTTTTAAACCCGTATTAATAGGCATGGCAAATGTATATAATATGCACTCGGCTGATGAACAAATGGATTATAAAACTTATTTAAAGGGCTACGAGTTTTTAAAAGAATTCTTTAAACAATTTAATAAAAATTAAGCATGGTACTTGAAATATTATTTTCTTCTTATTAATATTATATTCAAGACTTACCCACCACCAAGTCACAAATCAAAAAAGGAAAAGAGAATGGCAATTAACTTAAAAAACAAGTCCGAAATTGTTAAAAAATACGGAAAAAATGCACAAGACACAGGAAGCGTTGAAACCCAAATCGCTTTACTAACAGAAAAAATAACAGAATTAACAGAACACTTAAAAACTAATCAAAAAGATTATCAAGGAAGAAGAGGTCTTTTAATGATGGTAGGAAGAAGAAAAAGACTATTATCATACTTGAAAGACAGAAATCTTGATGATTACAGAAAACTAATAAAAGCATTAAAGATTAGAGAAACAAAATAATTGCAAAACCGCTTTTAGCGGTTTTTTATTAATTTGACCTCGAATTATTTTAAGGGTAAAATTATCAAAAAGGTTAGAAAAACTAAGAAAGAGAGCTAAAATGAGTTCAAAAAAATATCTATTTACATCAGAATCAGTAACAGAAGGTCATCCTGATAAGGTTTGCGACCAAATATCAGACGCCATTTTGGATGAATTTCTTACAAAAGATTCAAAATCAAGAGTAGCAGCTGAAACATCAGTAACAACTGGTATGGTTCTGGTTTCAGGTGAAATAACATCTTCATGCTATGTTGATATCGCACATGTTGTAAGAACAACAATAGAAAATATAGGTTATACAGGTAAATCTTCAGGCGGTTTCGATAGCAAAACATGTGCCGTTTTAACAAGTATAGATGAACAATCAACCGATATAGCAGGCGGAGTAAATAAAGCATTTGAAACAAGAGATAATAATGCGGCTGTATCAAGTAATGAAACAAATAATCTTGGTGCTGGCGATCAGGGTATTATGTTTGGATTTGCCTGCAATGAGACACCTGAACTTATGCCTTTGCCAATAAGCCTTGCGCATAAACTTTCATATAGACTTGCTCAAGCAAGAAAACAAGGTGTAATCCCTTATTTAAGACCTGACGGTAAATCGCAGGTTACTGTTGAATATGAAAATGATAAACCAGTAAGAATTGATACAGTTGTTATTTCTACTCAGCATGACGAAGAAATAAACGGAATTACCGATAATACAAAAATTCAAGAAATCATTAAAAAAGATGTTATAGAACACGTTATAAATTACGTATTTGCTAAAGAAGAATTAAAACCAGATAGTTCAACAAAATACTTAATTAATCCGTCTGGAAGGTTTGTAATCGGCGGGCCTCAAGGCGACGCAGGTTTAACAGGAAGAAAAATCATAGTAGATACTTACGGCGGTTATTCAAGACACGGCGGCGGTGCATTCTCAGGCAAAGACCCGACTAAAGTAGATAGAAGTGCTGCTTATGCTGCAAGATATGTTGCTAAAAATATTGTAGCAGCAGGCTTAGCTGATAAATGTGAAATAGAACTTGCTTATGCAATAGGTGTTGCAGAGCCTGTTTCTATTTATGTTGAAACTTTTGGAACAGGTAAAATATCTGATGACGATATTATGATGTTAATTCAAAAGAACTTTGATTTAAGACCTATTGCTATTATTAATCAGTTTGATTTAAGAAATCTGCCAAAGAAAAATGGCGGTAAGTTCTATCAAAGACTTGCAGCATACGGACACCTTGGCAGAACAGATTTTGATGTTCCATGGGAACATACAGATAAAGCTCAATTACTTAAAGAACAAGCTGCGAGTTTAGCTGTCGGTGTTTAATTAATTTTATTATTACAATAAAAAGAAGAAAAGATTATTTCTTTTCTTCTTTTTTTATAAATTCTATTTCCTCAGCTTTGGTTTTTAATTTACCATTTAATTTTTCTTTTAAGATTTTCTCAAAATATAAAGTAAATTTTTGAGAAGGCTTAAACCCCAAGGATATTAGGTCATCTCCAGTTATTAAAACTTTAATATCTTTTAATTCCGTTACATATTTGTTTATATTTTTATCTTCTGTAATTAGAAAATAAACAACAAGAGAAATTTTGTTAACCTTGAAAAATGAATTATAAATTTCAAAATTATCACTTGATGGTTTATTTATAATTAAATTTTTTACTTCATTAATAATTTTTTGTTCAAACGAGGACAAATTAAGCCGCTGCACATTATAATTTGAATTAACCAAAAGTAAAGACAAATAAATAATCCACAAATCATCTTTATCAAAAAGATTTTTAATAACATCC
>CANQRT010000161.1 GCA_947626325.1 Candidatus Gastranaerophilales bacterium
AGATATTACGCCCTGCGTTGGGTTTAACTATGTTTTAGGAAATTATAATTCAACCTCTTTAAAAGAGATAACAGAAAACATCCTGCCAAAATTTAGAGAAAAATTTATTAAATCTAATCTTAAAGAGTGCTTTAAATATGACTACTGCAAATATTGCCAATACTGCTCACTTCAATCGACACATGAAACAGGGTTTTTAAAAAAATCACCCATACTTTGCGAGGACGCTAAGGCATATTGTAATGCGTACTTAAAATTTATTGAAAAAAAAAACAATTTAGATTAAAATAAAAAAGCCGTGCTCCACGGGGACTTAGCGAATCTCTCGACCCGAACGCTATACAAAAATGCGGGGTGCAGAGCCTACTGTGAGAGTCATAAAAATACGGCAGACTAAAATTTTATTGTTGATAAAATTATTAATTATGGCGTAGAGCGCCGAACCGTGTCAGGATGGGAACATAGCAGCACTAAGGCGTAAACTGCGGGTGTAGTTACTGATTGAGGAGATAAAGTTTTAGAAAACCATACTTTTATGTCGCGATAGGTAGTGGCACGGTTTTTAATTTTTATTTTCAGCCTCTTTTATTTCTTGTTTTAATTTTTCGCTATCACCTGTAAATGTCGATATTTTGCGCTCGGTCAATTTTAAATACTTTAAATAATTAACATGACTATTTAATAATTTATAAACCTGTGAAAAAAGATAATGAACATCACCATTCAAAGGCATATTAGCACAAGCTTGCTTTAATAATTTCTCCACCTGCGCAAATTTCTTATGTTTTGAATATATTTTGACTAGCAATTTAATTGCTTCAACATCCTTAGGATTTACTTTTAACGTACTTTGCAGGTAATTAATTGCACTATTATCATCACCATTTTTTACATATATGGAAGCAAGGTTATAATAAGCCCAGCTGTAATCTTGATTTAATTCTATAACCTTATTATAAAGCTCAATTGCTTTATCAATATTATTTATTTCGCTGTATTCATAAGCAAGATAGAAAAGAGCTATTGTATCATTATTATCAAGCTCTAGCGCTTTTGAAAGGTATTTTATGGCATTATCATGCTCTTTTTTACGTGAGTATATCTCCCCTAAATGGAAATAAGAATTGTTATCTTCCGTATCTTTTTTAATGACTTCAAGAAGTAACTTTTCTGCCTCATCGTATTTTTTGATTTTTATATAAGCATAAGCCAGATTATACATAATATCAGTATCATCAGGATTAATATTTATTGCTTTTTCATAAGCTTTAACCGCATCATCATAGCGCTTTAATTTTTCAAGAATAATTCCGATATTATAAAGAACCTGAGCATTTTCGGGAAAATTTTTTCTTAAATATATAAAATTTTTAAGTGCTTCTTCATTGTGACCAATATCAGAAAGCGCAATTGCATATTCTTCAATTGTTTTGTAATCGTTTGGATTTTCTTTAATTTTATCCTGCAAAGCTTTTATATCAACTTCCATTAATTACTCCATATTTAAAATTTCATTAAAAGCAAAGGGAATATAATCTATTACATCAGAAGCCAAAACACAATATTTAGTTAAATCTTCACTTGCAATATCACCAGCTAATCCGTGAATAAATACCCCCAGCAAAGCAGAGTTCAAAAGGCTTAATTTTTGAGAAAGCAGTCCAGAAATTATACCCGTTAAAACATCACCCGAGCCTGCTTTTGATAACGCTGAATTACCCGTTGTATTTATATAAATTTCTTCACCATCTGTAACTATAGTATTATGACCTTTTAAAATCGTAATACATTCATAAGTTTGAGATGTTATTCTTGCATATTTTTCTCTGTTTTCAAGTATTTCATCCAAACTTACATTTAATAGTCTTGAAAGCTCCTTTGGATGTGGTGTAATAATTGCATTTTTTAATGAGATACGCTCTTTTGATAAAGCCAAATTATTAATTGCATCCGCATCAATCACTATATTTTGATTTTCATTAATTTGCGAAAGTACATTTAATGTAAAATTTTTAGTCTGTTCATCAGTTGTAATACCGCACCCTATTGATATAACAGGATAATCATTAAGCTCATTAATTACATTATCATCACTTATTGCCCCATTTGAATTTGATTTTAAAGGAACATATACAACTTCTGGCATATTAGGTGCAATTCTTGGAATTATATCATTAACTGCAGCTAGAGCCAAAAAACCGCCTCCCGCTCTTAATGCAGATACAGAAGATAAATACGCAGCCCCTGAATAATTGATACTGCCTGCTATATTTAAAATTTTATGGAAACTTCCTTTATTTGAATTGTCATCTCTTTCAGGCAAAAGGGAATATGCCAGCTTTTTATCAATATATTTAACCATTTTGTCTTATCGCCTCATATAAAACTATAGCAACTGAATTAGATAAATTAAGACTTCTTTGCCCCTCGCACATTGGAATTGTTATAGCATTATCAGAATATTTTTTGAGCAAAGTTTCAGGAAGTCCTCTTGTTTCAGGTCCAAATACTAAAAAATCACCCGATTTAAATTTATAATCAGTATAATTTTTTTTTGATTTAGTTGTTAAATAATAAAAATTAGCATTTTTATGTTCGTTAAGCAATTCATCTAAAGTGTTATATTGATGTATATTAACACTCTGCCAATAATCTAGTCCTGCACGTTTTAAATATTTATCAGCAAGAGAAAAACCCAATTTACCGACAAGATATAAATCAGCACCGCTGCATGCACATAACCTTGCAATATTACCCGTATTTTGCGGAATTTCTGGCTCAAATAAAACTATATTGAACTTACTGTTTATCATTATCTAAAAATCTTTTACTTTCAATTAAAACAGGTATACCTCTTATTATACACATACCAACTGTAATATAAACAAGCATATCTGCAATTTTAATTAAGTACGGCTGAATAAAACCATACCTTGAAAAGAGTTCAATACTCATGCCGTTATAGTACTCCAAGTTTGGAATATAAGCGATAATCAGCATTAAAAATACTAATGTTTTTGCAACACCATATACAGCACGTGAAAATCTTGAAGCAGTTAAAAACCAGCAGAATTTATTTTTCATCATTGTTGATGAACCAAACGCTGTATAACCTTGAGATAGTGCGATACTACGCATACCGTCTGTTAAAATTCCTCTTGTAACAACAACCATAGGAACCCAAACCCCAACCGTACCAATAACAGCAAAAGCAATCCAATATAGATTTTCAACAACTCTATCCCCTAAAATATCAAATACAGAACCAAATTTAGATTGTTCATTTAATGCTCTAGCAACAACACCGTCTAAACCGTCAAGTATTATTACCAATAACGTCAGAAAAACAGCGGTAATATTTAATGCAGGATTGCCAGTAAATAAAAACTCTATAGCGATAACCGCTAAAATCATTCTCAATATTGTCAATAAATTAGCCATTTATCTCCTCGCCAACTATTTTTTGCTCCTAGAAAGTGCGAAATTTACACTGTCTAATTGTTTAACTCTATCTCCAAGCATTATTTTTTCAGCTTCTTCTAATACTTTTACTACATTAAATCCGTTATGACCGTCGCTTCTAGCTTGTTTACCCTGTTCAATACAAGTTAAGAAATGCTGACATTCAAGTTTTAACGGTTCTATTTCAATATAATCAAGAACTTCTGTCTTTGATACTTTTGGTGATGAGCTTTCAAATATTTGAAGTTTATTTTCAGCAAGAGTATCATCAAATATTGCAGTTGCTTTTGTACCCCTTACAAGGAAATTAACACGTTTTTGCGGATGTATCC
>CANQRT010000162.1 GCA_947626325.1 Candidatus Gastranaerophilales bacterium
GTGATATCACTTTAGATATGCGTAATACCGAAACTGATTCATCAGTTGTTAATATATTAAATTCAGCATACAGATCAAGAGTTTTAAAAGCAAGTTTAACAGATGTTAAAGATGACTATTACGGAAGATGGTTATTTAACGGCGGTTTATCAACAGGTATTCCTCTTGATGCTTCCGATTATAATAAAGCACGTAATTTATCAAGCAACAATTTCTTAAAGGCTGAAGCAGGTGCTGCTCGTTTACAAGTATTACCTAAAAATCAGTTAATGTTATTACAAGTTAACGGACAATATGCAAACAGACACCTCTGGGCTTCAGAAGCTATGCAAATTGGCGGTATTGCATCAGTTAGAGGCTATGACGAAGGCTTCTTCATTGGTGACTACGGCTTAACCGCAAGCTTTGAATATAGATTCCCAATTCCTGGATTTAGAGCAATTTTACCAGAAAAATATAAATTTATTAGCGACAGCATTCAACTTGCTGCATTCTATGACTTTGGCTGGATTGGTAACAGATTCCAAACAGATGCTTATGATAATGCAACTAATTACTTAATGAGCTTTGGCCCTGGTGTTATCGTTAAACTTACAAAATATATATCAGCTAACTTGTATTGGGGTTTCCCAATTGGTCAAAGATATGCTGACTTCGAAAACAACTGGGATAGAGATACCTGTCGTTTCCACTTTACTCTTACTTCAAACATTCTGTAAGATGTTATATAAACAAAAAAGAGAACCTTATTGGTTCTCTTTTTTATTATATTATTTTATATTTTTAAATTATTGCCTGCCCGTTATACATATTTTTCATATATTCATATTCATCTTCTTTATAATATTTTAAATCCTTTTCTTTTTCTTGTAATGTTGACTCCTCACGCGGCTCTATAAAATGCTGGGATTTATCTTTCTTTTTCCAATTTATTTTAAACCCGTCTAATAAACCATATTCGGTTTCAGTTTTATATGTACCCACATTTAGAGCATATACAGGCATACTTGTATAAAAAATTACAACTAATAAAAATAATATTATAACTTTCTTTTTCATAGTTACATTCTACTATATTTATATTTTTTTTCAAACATATATTTAATTTACATCGTATATATCTTGTTGTAATCTCATATTTATCTTTTCAATACATTCATTTAAATAATTTTGAAGTTCACTTGTTTTTGTTAAAAATTCATTGCGGGCTTCATTTTCAGGACATGCTTCAGATACATTTAAGTTTATTATTAAATTTATTCGTTTATTAATCATATCATTCAGACCTTGTAATACATCGTATTGCATGCCTGCTGAGTTCATTACATCATTAACCGATTCTAAGACTATTGAAGGCAGCAGTTCTTTTGAAAAGTTGGGACTGTTAACATTTATCGTGCCTTGTGATACTTTTATATTTCTCATCATTTCTATGAAAGGTTTAACTACAGTAGAGTTTTCATCAAATTTTATTTTTCTTACTACGTAATCAGCAATTTGATTACAAGCATCTTCAATTGATTTATATTTTATTCTGCTTTTTTCAAAATAATCATCCAATACAACTTGCAATTGTTCTGCCTCATCTAAAGAAGAATTTAATAATGATACAGATTTATCAATTTCCTCTTTACATTTATCAATGTTAAAAGTATTTATTAAAGCAGTTAAGGCATTTTTTGCAAGACCTGTCTGCTCCATAAACAAAGTTAAAGTTGTATAGTTATCATCAGCATTTTCTAACTGCTCAACAAGGTATATAAGTCCGTCTTCACTGGACATTGCTGCCCTTTCCTGATCCGCATCTTTTATATTGTATACGCAAAATACAGGTAATATATCTTTTATTTTTGAGCTAAAACCTTCATGCTGATTTTGCACAAGTTTATATTGGATTTTAGTTTGATTTGCAACTCTTAAGGCTTTATCTAAATACATTCTTTTTATCTTATATTCTTCTGTATTTACTTTCCCAGCCAAAATATCTTTTGTACATTCATTTAACAATTTAACAGGATTTTTTGTTACGTGACGTTCTTGCACAAATTTTACAAAATCAGATACATATTTTTCAATTGTTTCATCTGTTGCATTGTACTTAGATAAATTTAATATATTTTTTATCATTCGCATTGCGTCATTACGATATCTGGAATCTATCGAAGTATTTACAAATAATTCCACATTATCGCTTATTTCCTGCATTGCATTTATTTTATTTTTTCTCGACTTTTGCAATACACCCATATTTATGTAGTCTTCAAATACTTGATATATTCCATTTAGAGCCGAACCTATTTTTTCTCCGCTTAATAATTCACTGGAATTTTTAATTTCTTCAAAAATTAATTCAATTTGAGTTTTTACTTCTTGCAGACTTTCATCATTTTCAATTTGTTCATAAAGTTCATTCAACAATGATAACGCATTTTCAAAATTTGTTATATTTCTTCCAGTTAATGCAACATCACTCCCTTGCATTAATTTTTGGAATACAATACTCCTATTTGCGGCATCTTTGAACTTTTTAAATTTTGATATTGATAAAAATATATGCTCAGAATTACACATATCTAATATTGGCGTATTTAAAGCTGCTAATACATTTCTAACATAGTTTTCTATATTTTCATCAGATAAAACTACTGGCTGAGGGAATGCCTGTCTAACTTTATATTTTGCAAACGCTTCTGCCTTATATCCTTTTACAAACTTTTGAACATCCATATCCATAAGTTTAATTCTAAGAGCTCTATATAAGTTTGCAGCTTCATCTATTGCATTTGAATATAATATGTCTATTCCTGCAATCTTGCTAAAATCTCTTATGACTGACATATCATCAGCTTTGTATTTTCTTATGTATTCATAGCCAGATTCAAAATTTAACCCTAAATCTTCAGGAGTTAATGCATCAATAAATTTATTTGTTAATTCAAAGTCTGCATTTTGAAATCCTTGTATTAACATTAATAATTCATTATCATCTTTGGGCTTGAGATATTTATCAATGGCTGCTATAAATTCTTTAAATAAAGGTGAATTTATAAATTGAGTATTAACCTTTATATCGTCAACTGATTTTATTCTTACACTTTCATTAATATTATTAGATATTATTTCACCTGCTTTTTGTGCAAAATATTCAGCCGCCTCTTTATTAGAAAAGATTGCAGTTTCTCTAGCATTTCTCTTTAATATTTCTTCAAGCTGATTTAAAGAACCTTTCCATTCAGAATTTTCATCCATTGGAATATCAAAAATTTTTAATATAATTCCGTCATAATCAGATTCTTCCTTTTTCTCTCCGAATTTTTCTTCTATTTCTTTAAATAATTCTACTATTTGTGATTTTGAATAAGTAGCAATAGTAGCAAGTGTTCTTTCAGATTTTCCTATAATGTCGTTAAATTTATCTATATTATCGTCAATTAATTCATCCTTTGCATCTTCAAGGTCTTTGAGAGTTTCTGAAGATAATATAATATTCCTCAAGTCTTCATCGTTTGTTTGCATATATAATGCCAGTTTTTCCATAGTTAGTTTTAATGAGTCATTATCAGGCAATTTATCGTACTCATCTTTTGAATTAATTTTTTCTAATTTTTTTGCAAGATTATCCGATCTAATTGATATTAAATCATCCAATCCGTCTATATCATCGGGATTAATAGGACTTGAAGCTAATTCCTGTTCCAAAGCAGATAATTCAGGATCGGTATTTTGTATTTGGAAGATATACTGCATTAAGCTATATAACTTTGAATATGCCCTGCTAGTAGTTCCAG
>CANQRT010000163.1 GCA_947626325.1 Candidatus Gastranaerophilales bacterium
GCTGGTACAAAAGGAATGCACAAGAAAATTAAACAAGTAAATTCTTATGATAAAGTGTGGAGTAATTTAAAAAGATACGCAAAAAACCAAAAATCACCCTATGCTGTTAAATCTAAATATATAGTAATTCCTGGGGAGAATGACAATAAAGAAGAACTTGTTGAATGGTTAAAAAAATCAAAAGAGAACGGAATAAACTGCGTATTTCATGAAATTGAATCAAAATGGTTTTACGCTCGCAGAGATAATGTCCCAGGCGATATAATAGAGCTTTTTAATTACACAAAGGAAAAAGCCCAAGAAATGGGATTAAAATATGTTTTATACGAAAGAGCAGAACACATGATGGAATATGCTCACAACAAAAAGGAGGCAGGTGTAAATAATGCGTGAATATACAAGCTGTCACTGGCTCCAGCATGGATTAAGTTTTGAAAATGACCATATAGAAATGTGCTGTTTATGCTGTCATAAAGGCGGAGGCAGATTAAATATTGCAGATAAATACAACGGCAAAGGATTAAAGTGGGAAGATATATTCAGGTTAAAAGAAAAATTTATTGAAGATAATAGAAACGGCATAATTGACCCAAGGTGCGAGGGGTGTTTTAATCTGGTTCACAGAGGCTGGGATGATGATGAAAAATATATAAATTACCTGCATTTTAACCACTGGACTCACTGCAACAGCGACTGCATATATTGCTATACCAAATGGGATAAAAAGGCATTTAATACAAGAAAGCATTATAAAGTAATGCCGATGTTAAAAGAATTATTTAAGAAAAAAATGTTCCGCTCTGGCGGTGAAGTTACCTTTGCTGGCGGAGAACCCACTATATTAAACGAATTTGACGATATAATAAAAATCCTGTTAAAAAATGGAGCAGACAGAATAACAGTTCATACCTCGGGGATTAAATTCTCTAAGGCTATTGAAAAAGGGATAAAAGAGGGTGTTGTAAACGTATGTTTATCTGCAGATTCTGGCTCAAGGGATACATATCTTGCCGTAAAAAGAGTAGATAAATTTGCTAAGTTTTGGGAAAATGTTGAAAAATATGCTCAAGCTCAAAGTGATGATAATAAACTATTAGTAGAAACAAAATATGTAATAATACCAGGGGTAAACGACAACAAGGAAGAAATAGAAAAGTGGTTCAGCTTAAATCTTGCTTACGGAATAAAGTCAATAGTCGTAGATATAGAAAATGACTATTGCAGGGATTTAAGAAAAGAGGGAGCAAAAGAGCCAAATCACTTGGTTGACTTATGCAACTACATAGTAGAAAGAGCAAAAGAGCTTGATTTTAATCTAGTTGACTATAATAATTTTAGGTATTTAACAAGCGAATACAAATTAATGTAAACGTAAAAAGAGCGGGGAGAAAACGGCAAGTGGACGGATTTGAAAGCTGTAGTTATATAGAGCACGGAATGGTTCTAGACCATTGCAATAGGATAAGACATTGCAATAATTTTAATCCCCGATACGGCGGCCGTCCGATAATTTACGAAAATTATAACGGTGAAAAAATAGACTGGAGCGACTTTTTTAAAAAGAAAAGAGCACTTAGAGATAAATATCGCAATTCAAGCTGTCCTGAGCTTTGCAAAGATTGCGTTAATACTGCATTCAAAAATTGGGATAATGAGGACTACGTTGATTATTTACTTTTAACACCGTGGGTACCCTGCAACTCAAACTGCATATACTGTTCAGCTCCAAGAGATAAAGATGTTCTTGAAAACACAAAGGTATACAAGGTTTTACCGTTAATAAAAGATATGATAAAAAACAACATATTAAAAAAAGACGGTACAATTGATTTTGCAGGCGGAGAGCCGACAATATACAGCGAGTTTGAAGCCCTATTGCACGAATTTATTAAACACGATTTCCAAAAAATAATCATACATACAAACGCAATAAAAAAGAGTAATTCTATAATAAAAGGCGTTAAAAAAGGTGTAGTAAGGGTTTTAGTATCCATTGACGCAGGCACAAAAGAAGTTCATGAAAAAGTAAAACAAGTTAAATCCTATGACAGCGTATGGAAAAATTTAAAAGAATATGCAAAACATCAGCCAAAAGGGGCGGATAACGTAAAGGCAAAATATATAATAGTTCCAAACTTAAACGATAGTGAAGAAGAAATTAATATTTGGCTTGAAAAATGCAAGGAAATAAACATAAAAAGCGTTGTATTAAATCTTGATTTTAACTGGCTTATGAATAATGTTGATAACGATTTAATACCGATATACAATTTAATGAAATATACTCTTAACAGGAGCTATGAGCTCGGAATTAACTGCGAGCTGTATGGGCAGATATTCCAAGTTAAATGTGAAGTAGAAAAGACAAGAGAAGAAAATAAAGCAGGATTTTAAGATGAAAATAGCAGTATTTGAAAAAAGACCTTATGAAGAAGAAATAATAAAAAAATTTGAAGCCGAAAATAACGTAAAAATAGTATCAACAGATGAAATACTAGACGATAAAACAATTGCCTTATGCGAGGGAGCTGACGGAATAACAACACTCGGGTATTCAATGCTAAACGCTGATTTATTGGAAAAAATCAAAAAATACGGAGTCAAATTCATATCTACAAGGACAATTGGATATAATCACTACGATATAAAAAAAGCCAAGGAATTAGGTTTTAAAGTCTGCAATGTAACCTATGATCCTAATGGAGTGGCAGATTTTACTGTAATGTTAATGCTTATAAGTATAAGGAAATATAAACCTGCAATGTGGAGACAGAATGTAAATGACTACACACTAAACGGATTAATGGGAATGGAAATGCGAAATCTAACCGTAGGAGTACTAGGAACTGGCAGAATAGGCGCTGCTGTTATAAAAAATCTGTCTGGTTTTGGGTGCAAAATTTTGGCATTTGATAAATATCAAAATGATAAAATAAAAGATATAGCAGAATATGTTGAATTTGATGAACTTTTGAAAAACAGCGATATAATAACAATCCACATGCCTTTAACTGATGAAAACAGGGGAATAATTAATAAAACAAATCTTTTAAAAATGAAAACAGGGGTAATTATAGTTAATACCGCAAGAAGTGAGCTTGCTAATATACAGGATTTAATAGAAGGAATAGAAAGCGAGAAAATAGGTGCGCTAGCGCTTGATGTATTTGAGAATGAAGATGAAATATATCATCATTATTTATCAACCGATATTATAAAAAATAAAGATATGGCATATTTAAGACAGTTTCCAAATGTTGTACTGACTCAGCACATGGCATTTTTTACAGATTGTGCAACACAGCAAATGATAACAAACAGCTTAAATGAATTAATTAGTTTATATAAAACAGGTCACTGCATAAATGAACTATAAAAAAAGACCGATATAAAATCGGCCTTTTTTATTATCTGTTTCTAACTCTTGAAAGGAGCCTTAAAATCTCCAAATAAAGCCACAATATAGTAACAAGAAGTCCAAAAGCTCCGTACCACTCATACACAGCAGGCAGTGGAGCCTGAGAACCTCGCTCAATAAAATCAAAATCAAGAATTAAATTTAAAGCTGCAAATATAGCAATAGCAGCGTTAATTATTATTGTTATATTACTGTTTGCTGAAAAATAAGGTATATTAACGTGAAACAGCATTAAAACAAATGCAATAAGATAAAATACTCCAATTGCAGCGGTTGCACAAAATACGACAGCTCTAAATTTTTCAGTAGCTTTAATAATTCCAGCTTTAAAAAGCATTG
>CANQRT010000164.1 GCA_947626325.1 Candidatus Gastranaerophilales bacterium
GAACAGGAGCCAGCAAAAAAGTGCAGGAAAATATGGAATCTATGGGTTCTAATATGCTTACAATCCGCTCAACGTCGGCAAGAACAGGCGGTGTAAGCATGGGAGTCGGCACTCGTCCAACCTTAACATTAAAAGATGCAATAGCTATACAAAGGAATGTAGCTGGAGTAGAAGCCGTAGCACCCGCTTCAAGCGAGGGAAAACAGTTAATGTATGGTAATCAAAACTGGCAGACAACTGTTTACGGCACAACTCCGCCGTATTTATATATAAAAAATTATGAAATAGAAGCAGGCAGAGGCTTTACCTTTGAAGATATTAAAAACAGCGCAAAAGTAGCTGTTATTGGTTCAACCGTTGCAACAGAGCTTTTTGGCGATGTTTCACCAATTAATAAAGTTATAAGAGTAGGCAATGTTCCATTTAAAGTTTTAGGAACCTTGAAAGCAAAGGGTTCACAAGGGCCTTTTGACCAAGACGATTTAATATTTATACCCATAACCACCGCTCAAAAAAAATTGTTCGGTGTAAGTTTCCCAGGAACTGTAAAAATGATTATAGTAAAAGGCTCTGACGGCGAAACATTAAATGAAGTTGAAAAAGAAATAACAGAGCTTCTTGCTATGCGTCATAATATCGGCAAAAATCAAGTTAATGATTTTGAAATAAGAAATTCTGCAGAGTTCCAAGAAAAAATGAAATCAACCGTTCAAACTTTTGCCATACTGCTTGCTTCAATAGCTTCGGTATCTTTACTTGTAGGCGGTATAGGGATTATGAATATAATGCTTGTATCAGTAACAGAAAGAACAAAAGAAATCGGAATAAGAATGGCAATAGGTGCAAGAGCCTCTGATATCCGCTGGCAATTCTTAATAGAGTCCTTTATGCTTTCTATGATAGGCGGATTAGTAGGAGTTGTAACTGGAATTTTAGGCGCAAAATCCGTTGAATTTTTCTCTGAGGGAATGAGTGTATCAATTTCTTTATTTTCAATATTTTTATCACTAGGATTTTCTGGGCTTGTAGGTGTAGCATTCGGTTACTATCCCGCCTATAAAGCATCATTATTAAATCCTATTGAAGCATTAAGATACGAGTAACTTATAATTTTTCATACTCTCAAATCCCCTTGCAATAAAAAAAAAGGGACATTTTATGTCCCAAACAATTCGGAATGTAAAAGAAAGTTTTTTTCATATCCGTCGTGTTAAAAGTAAAGGTAAGTATGTAAGGTATATTATTATGATTTGTATAGTCTAAAATAAGTTTGGTATGCGCATACCGTTTTTTTATTTCCCGTTCCCATTAATCTGTAGTCGTTTAGTATTACTACTCTCTTAATATCCTCTGTTTTGTGATTTATCATTCACATATATATAAAAAATTTTTTATATAAAAAATTGCTAAAATTTATATAAAAAATATATATTTTGTTAACATTTCTTAATATAGTTCATAAGGATAAGGCATAATACAACGAATGAATAAACAAGAGGTTAATATGAAAGATTTTATAAACAAGTATTATAAGTTTATACATATTCCACTCTCACTCGTAAACTGTTTGACCGAATGAATTTTCGGTCTTTTTTTGAATTTTGCGTAAGGTGAAGCCGAAGCTAAGCCGAGCGAACCCGAAGTAATAAGGGCAGAAGTGAATACAATAGCAAAGCCCGATTGAGCGACTAGCCCGAATGAAGCAAAATTCAAAGATAAAAATGCGCCCGCTCAGCGGGCGCACTGGGGTAGGAAAAAAACGCAAAGAAAAGACGAATTACAAATTCGTCTCGGAAAAACAAGTAACAATGTATTTATTAGGCAAATATATTTATAGAGCTTATATTTGATGAATTTTCATCTTCCTGCTCTGCACTTTGTGCGCTCATAAAGAATGAAAACGGATTAGAACCGCGTTTATCTTTATCTAAATCTTTTGATTGCATTACTTGAGTTAATTCTGCCACAATTTCTTTTTCGCTTATTTTTTCAGTATTATCAACATTAATAGCGACTCTGCCATTATTTTCTTTTGAAGTAAACAAGCTTTGTGCTGCTTGTGAGTTTAAATATTGAACATTAGCTGTAAAAGCCTTGCTGAAATTAACATCAAAATCTGTAGCAGCTTTAGCAGCTTTCAAGGCAACATCATTACGGGTATTTTCCGCATATAAATCCGTTCCGATGCTGACTCTGTTAAATTTTGACAAATTTAGCTTTGAAACATCAACGTTTTTTTCATTATTCGGATTTAAGATTTGTTCTGTAACTTTTGCTAAAGCCTGCACATCAATAGCAGGTTTGGAATAATTAGCAGAATATACAGATGCCACATTTAATCCCATTTTTTGCCTTTTCTCCAATTGTTTATGTTATATTTATCGGCACAATTTAAAAAAACTTTAGTGAAAAAATTAAAAAGTTTAATAAATGTTAACAAAACCACTTGAAGAAAAAATATGTTTCAAATATGATGAAGAAAAGAATGAATGATTAGTAAAGGAATGCAATTATGAACCCTATAGTTGAAAGTTTAGGCAAAGAATATTTAAATAAAGAATTGCCAGAATTAAACCCTGGAGATACTGTTAGAGTATCTGTCAGAATTGTTGAAGGCAACAAAGAAAGAACACAGGCTTTTGAAGGAACTATTCTTAAGAAAAGAGGAAGCGGTGTTGGTAAAACTATTACTGTAAGAAAAATTTTCCAAGGTGTTGGAGTTGAAAGAGTTTTCCCAGTTTACTCTCCTCGTGTTGAAAAAATTTCCATAGTTAGACGTGGTGATGTTAAACGTGCTAAATTATATTATTTAAGAGAACGTTCTGGAAAAGCTACTCGTATTAGAGAAAAAATTGAAAAAAACTAAATAACAGAAATTAGAACATTTAAAAGCCATAGTCACTGTTTTTACTTTGAGTATGGCTTTTAATATATAAGAGGTTATATGGAGCATATTCACTGGTATCCTGGGCATATTGCCAAAGCAGAAAAAAAATTAAAAGAACAAATTAATATTGTTGATGTGGTAATTGAAGTTATAGATGCAAGAATACCAAAGAGCAGTTCTTATCCCGATATTGAAAAGCTTTTAAAAGATAAACCCAGATTAATACTAATGAATAAGTCGGATTTAGCTGACAGTGAAAAGACTAAGAGCTGGCAAAAAAGAATAAAAGACGAAACAAAATGCCCTGTTATTTCAACTTGTTCAAGCGATAATAAAGATTTATCAAAAATATTAAATAAACTCACAGAGCTTGGACAACCTAAAATAATTTCACTTGTTAAAAAAGGACTACTCCCAAGAGCTGTTAGAGTTATGGTTGTAGGCATGCCAAATGTTGGGAAATCGAGTATTATTAATAAATTAATAAAAAAGACAAAGGCTAAAACAGGTGCAAAAGCAGGTGTAACACGTGAACAGCAATGGGTGAGAATTAATCCTAAAGTTGATTTATTAGATACCCCTGGGATAATTCCGCTAAAGCAAGATGACCAAAACAAAGCATATAAATTAGCATTTGTAGATTCAATCGGCGAAAATGCTTATGATGTTGAGGCTGTTGCTTCCAAATTTATTGAAGATATCAATAAAACATACCCTAACTTACTTAAAGAATACTATAATCTTGAAAATGAAGTCAGCCTTGAAACAATAGCATTAAAGCGAAACTGGATAGTTGCAGGCGCTAAAG
>CANQRT010000165.1 GCA_947626325.1 Candidatus Gastranaerophilales bacterium
TTTTAAATTAAGAGAAAATCAAAACTACATGATGATGTGGTCTATGTGTTTTTTCATTATAACATATTTTAAATTAAGAGAAAATCAAAACATAGTTGCACCGTCTGCTTGGTTTAGTAATATTATAACATATTTTAAATTAAGAGAAAATCAAAACCTAATTCTTAGTGATATTCGCTTTTTCTTTTTGTTATAATCCAATTTTGTATTATAATTCTTATGATTGCAAAATCTCAGGGCAAAAAAGTCTGTAATTTCTTAAAACCTCAACACAACAGCTACATCAACTTCGGTTGAGAGTTTTTTGAAAGGAGGGCGAATTATGGAACAATTCAATTTGAGTTTAATATTAATTCTGTTGATTTTATTCATAATAAAAAGTAGCCCTTACCGTAATAAACGATAAGAGCTACATCAACTTCTTAAATCAGACTTGGTAGCTTGAGCAACTACCGCCCTGATATTCTTATTATAACTCTTGGAAAACTTTATTTCAAGCCCTTGTTTAAAAATCAAAATCTAAACAATTATTATTTGTCGGGCAATATGTTTGTTTTTGCCTGCTTACTCACTTTTCCATTCATTATTCGGCTTTCAGCCTGAGTAAAAACGATAAATTAAAAAAATTAAAACAATTCAACAATAATATAAATTAAGAATATTATTATTTTATTTGCAATAGATTAATTTTACAATAAAATTAGTTTAAATATTCAATTATACCAATTTTTCATTTCGTCATACTGCTTTTATATGATTATTTCAAATTTGAAAATAAATTTATTCATAATTATGTATGATTTAAAACTAAACATCTGCTGATAAGATTAACCTATATTCCTTGAAAAAAACGATGATACACATATCCCTAATCTACAGCAATGATTAATTCATTGCTTTTTTCTTATTTATTATAATAATATATTCTAAATATTTCGGGATCAGCATTATCGCTCAAGATGTTTTCACTTGAGCTGTATATTTCTTTATATCCCAATTCTTCAAATAATATTTTTTCGCCTTGAGTTATGTAATATTTTGTTTTTGGAACTTCTTTAAAATTTTTATTTGGAGTGTTATATGATTTCATTGAAAAATCAAAATATGTTATGTTTTCTTTAAATTTATTGGAGTAAAAATTGTAGTCTTTTGCATAGGCGCTTAGTGGTGAATATGTAAATAAGTACCCATAAGCTAAAAGATTTTTTTCATCTTTTAAATTATTTTTTATAAATTCTGCTGTTGATTTACTGCCTGAAAAGTCATATTTTATTTCTCTAATTATACTGTATACTCCCATAATGGAGCTTATGGTAAATAATACAATAAAAGTTATATCTAGCAGTTTGATATTAATTTTGTTTGTGTTTTTTATGCACCAAAAACAGAAAATAAAAATTAATAAGAGTATAAATGCTTTTTGGTAATATATCCCGCCAAACCATACTTTATAATAAATGTAAAAAATATAAGCTGATGAAGATAAAAAGAGTATAAAAATTTTTCTGCTGATTTTGAAAAAGTAGTAAAAAATTATAGCTAAAGCTCCGTAAAATATTAAACAATTCATTACTGGAGTATAGTGAAAAAGCGGTGAAAAATAATTATCACAAAAGTATAAAATTAAATTATTTGCTGCTACCCAGTATATTTTAACTGAAGTATTTACGTTTGACATATTGTAAAAAGAGTAAAAAATAAATGAGAAATTTATTATAAATAAAATTGAGGCAATGAATTTTTTTCTTGTTTCTAGGGTGTAAAACATAGCCATTACAAGGCAAAAAGCAAGCGTTAATATATGAGTTTGGGAAAGTAAAATAATTAAAATGGGGTATAAATATGGTTTTTCAATACGTTTAGGATATAAATATGCAAGTAAAAATATAAAAATAGGAATTAGTGCGTAATTTCTTGCAATTACGGGCAGGTAATAAACCATTCCCGCACTGAAAACCACTAAGAATTTCTGCATATAATTAAACGGTGACTTAAAAACAAAGAAGATAACTGAAATAAAAACAATAAGCCAGCTTATAATCTGCATAGAAATTACAGGTAAATTAAGTTTTGCAAACGGTAATAAAATCAGATACCAAAGCATAGGATGCCCCTCAACCCTGGCCTCATTAAATATGCTTATAAAATTTAAATCTCTAACAATACACCAAGCTTGAGCTTCATCTCTCCATACTTCATGAAAAAACAATGCAGTAAGAGTTATTAAAAAATAAACCGCAATTATAATCCAATTAATTTTTTTTGAAGTTTCCATGATTACAATGATATCTCAAAAAAATAAAGTTTTTATGTAACATATTTTCAGTTATCGGAACAATATATTTTAAAAACTTCCCGCTGCGTTTTAGTGCTTAAATTTTCTTTTGCCGAAGAAAACCGCATATTTAAATTTATTTCATTATCAACTGTTTGTTTAAATGTTTCGGGGGGGGGGATTTTAATATCTTCTTGAACAATACTGCATTTTACATTTTCGGGATATTCGTTTTTTATATTATTCTTATAATCTATGTACGAATAATATGTTAAATATGATTGAGTTAAAATATTATATAATTTTTTATCGGGCAAATAAGCACTGATTGATGAATATAAATAAGGATTTCCGATTAAAATAAATGTATTTTCTTCATTTAAATAGGTCTTTATATATTGTGCAATTTCTTTTCCGCCCGAAAAATTATATTTTATCTCTTCATTAATTACTATAGGTGAAGTAATTATGCCGAAAAAAAGTAAAACATAAAATCCAATTAAACCGAATTTTATTGGTTTTGTACACCATAAACCGAAAATTAATATTAATATCATTAAAAATACTTTTTGATACAAAATTCCGTTAAAATAAACAAAAGCAAATATGCTTAAAATATATACTATAGCGCTTAAGCAAATTATAAATATTTTTTTATCCGTTTTAAAAAAAGAGTATAAAATTAATAATATTGGCAAATAGAAAATTGCAAAGCTGCTAATATTAAAATAATTTTTCAAAAAAAGAATATGGGAAAATATTTTAAATAAATAAACCTGAGCACAAAGCAGCATTGAACTTCCGATATTTAAACTGCTTTTAACTCCGTCTTGCAGTGCATAATTGCCTTTTAGCGAAAATAAAAACGAAAAACCGATTATACTTAAATTCAATAAAAATATAATAATCGGGATAACGTATTCTAAACTTAAATTTTTTCTGATTTCATAAGTGTATATAAGAAAACAAGAAATACAAAAGCCGAGCATATAAATATGTGTATCAGACAATAAAAGGAGTATTAATAAATATTGATAAGGCTTTTCAGCTCTTTTGGGATAATAACATGCAAGTAAAAATATAAGAATAGGAATTAGTGCGTAATTTCTTGCAATTACGGGCAGGTAATAAACCATTCCCGCGCTGAAAACCACTAAGAATTTCTGCATATAATTAAACGATGACTTAAAAACAAAAAATATTACGGAGGTAAAAACAAGGAGCCAGCTTATAATCTGCATGGAAATTACAGGTGAATTAAGTTTTGCAAACGGTAATAAAATCAGATACCAAAGCATAGGATGCCCCTCAACTCTAGTCTCATTAAATATGCTTATAAAATTTAAATCTCTAACAATACACCAA
>CANQRT010000166.1 GCA_947626325.1 Candidatus Gastranaerophilales bacterium
AACATTGGTACCGTTGGACACGTTGACCACGGTAAAACTACGTTAACTGCAGCAATCACATCTTGTATGGCAGCTGTTGGTAAGGCTCAAGCTAAAAAGTTTGATGAAATCGACGCAGCTCCAGAAGAAAAAGCAAGAGGTATTACAATCTCTACAGCTCACGTTGAATACGAAACAGATGTTAGACACTATGCACACGTTGACTGCCCAGGGCACGCTGACTATGTTAAAAACATGATTACAGGTGCTGCTCAAATGGACGGCGCAATCTTAGTTATTGCAGCTACCGACGGTGCTATGCCTCAGACAAGAGAACACATCTTACTTGCTCGTCAGGTTGGTGTTCCAAAATTAGTTGTATTCTTAAACAAATGCGATATGGTAGAGGATGAAGAATTACTTGAATTAGTTGAAATGGAAGCTAGAGAATTATTAACAAAATATGAATTCGACGGCGACAATACTCCTTTCATCAAAGGTTCAGCTCTTAAAGCTCTTGAAGCTGTTCAAGCTAATCCTTCAATTACTCGTGGTCAAGATAAATGGGTTGATAAAATTTGGGAACTTATGGATGCAGTTGATAGCTGGATTCCAACTCCTGAACGTGATGTTGATCAACCATTCTTAATGCCTATCGAAGACGTATTCTCTATTACAGGTCGTGGTACTGTTGCTACTGGTAGAGTTGAACGTGGTAAAGTTAAAGTTGGTCAGGAAGTTGAAATCGTTGGCTTCGGCGAAACTAAAAAAACTACCGTTACTGGTGTTGAAATGTTTAGAAAACTTCTTGATGAAGGTATCGCTGGTGATAACATCGGTACTTTATTAAGAGGTGTTGATAAGACTGACGTTCAAAGAGGTCAAGTTTTAGCTGCTCCTGGTACTATTAAACCTCATACTAAATTTACAGCTAACGTTTACGTTTTAACAAAGGATGAAGGTGGTCGTCATACTCCTTTCTTCCCTGGTTACAGACCTCAATTCTATATCAGAACAACTGACGTTACAGGTTCTATTAAATTCGACGGCGAAATGGTTATGCCTGGTGATAACGTTGTTATGGACGTTGAATTAATCTCTCCTGTTGCTATTGAACAAGGTATGAGATTCGCTATCAGAGAAGGCGGACGTACCGTTGGTGCAGGTGTTGTTGATAAAATCGTTGGTTAATTATTATATAATTAATCTTAACCTTAAAAGACCGATGTTTTACATCGGTCTTTTTTTGTAAATTAATTGTAATATGCTGACAAAAAAAATATTCACGGGCTTTTTTACATGTGAGTTAAGAGTTTTTTATGAAAATTTTAAATATTAGAAATTATATAAATTCTAATCAGCATCGGAGAGTTGAAAACAACTCGGCTAGATGTGTTTCATACCCTTTACATGTATTAAATTCTGATGTAGTAAGTTTTACTTCTTCTAAACAATATAGTAATTCTATTATAAATTCTACGGGGCATTGTGCTTATTGCGGTTGTAAAGTTTATTCGGAAAGCCAGCTTGATAGTATTGCTAAAGAACTCTTAAATTCTAAATCTGACAAACTTAGAGGTAAAATTAAAAGTGTGCTTGAAAAACTAGAGGAGGCTAAAAATTCTTCAGAACTTACTATTGCTAAACAAATTGCTAATAAAGATAAAATAGAATTCTTTCATAAATTTTTGGATGTATCCTCTCAAAAAGCTTATTTAACAGGTTTAGATATATTAAAAGAATTATACAAATTGCCTGAAGATGAAATATTTAAACTATTAAAAACCAACTTAACTCCTTTACTTTCAACAGTTGATCATATTTCTCCTCAAAACGAAGGACAGGAAAACAAGCATTCTGATATGAATCTTGTTGAAACATGTTGCTGCTGTAATCGTGATATAAAAAACGGCACCCCGTTCAGTGAATTTTATATGCTGTTTCCGTCAATAAAAAATAATATGCCTCCAGAAAAATTTGATTATGCTTTTGCTCAAATTTCTGTGCTTTCTCAAAATGGTATTTTTCAAAAAATTTCTGTAACTAATATGCTCAAATTGCTTGAGAGATTATTTGTTGAACGTAATGATGCTGTAAATAAATTGAGCAGTATTGATTTTCGTTTAAAAAGTTCCCAATCTCAAATATCGGCTTTGATTGCCGAGATGGAAGGTGAAATTCAAGCTAAGTTAGATGAAACTTCTGAGCTTCAAGCTAAACTGGATGTTTTAAATCAAGATGATGATTTTGCTGCTATGCTTAAAGCTATTGAATTGGATGCAGTTTTAAAAAGAGAAAGCAACACATTAAGTTTACTTCGTACAAAACACGATAATATTAGTAATTCAATTAATAAATTAAAAAATCCAGAGCAGCCCAAGAAAGGCTCATCACGAAAATCAAAACGATGTTCAACATTGCCGCTTACAGAAGAACAAAAACGTAAAAATCAAAAAGAACTTGATGATTTGTATGGTCAGATGGAGGCTGTAAAAAGTGATATTAAAGCTCAAGAAGAAAAAGTATTGAATTGCCAAATTGCTATTGATGAGCATTATAAAATGTTTCCGTCTATTGAAATGCTGCAAAGTCAAAAGAACGCTATTGATGCTATAGTTAATGCTTTTATTCAATTGGATAAATCAAGAGAGGAACTTGCGGATAAAAAGCAGGCTCAAATTGATTATACTTCTGAATGTGAACAATTAATGCGTCAGATTGATGATATTTCTATTGATGGTTTTGACATAAAGTCGTATTCTCAAGAAGAACAAAGCGATTTTGACAATTATAAAAGTTTACTTGAAGCTAAAAAATATATTGAAGAACGTCCTAATGGCGATTGGATTAAAAAACTAATAAGACAGCATGCTAAAGGGCCGATTGAAGATGAAATTAATGAACTTTTAAATAAACCTGTTGTTGTTGCTTATTTACAATATACAAGAAAACAAGAGCTTCAAGGGCAGCTTAATAAAGTAAATGAAAATTTATATAAAACTAAAACTGATATTAAGGAACTTGAAAGAAAAATTGAAACTCTGTCTATTAAGACTGAAAATCAGTCTAGAACTGAGCTTGAACAGGAGTCTAAAAAACTTGAAGTTAGAATTAAAGAATTGAATGACAAACAAAATAATATAAAAATCCCTCAACTAATAAAAGGATTAGGTGCTGAAATAGCTATGCTCCGCAAGTATATTGAGCATTTGAAAGCTCAAAATGCTAAAATATCTCAATTAATTGGTGAAGCTGATTAATTATTGTAAAATATTTGTCTGTTTTGCATTCTTAATTTATTATTTTATTAGGGAGATTGTGTATAAATGCAGTTTTCATATAAAATACTCGTTGTGGATGATGATAGTCTTGTTACTTCTTCTTTAAAGTCATTATTGGCTTTAGAGGGGTTTAGTGATGTTGTTTTCTTTAATGAACCTATGCTTGCACTTGACTATCTTAAAAATAATCCAAGAGATGTTATTATTTCGGATTTTATGATGCCTCAAATGAACGGTATTGAGTTCCTTTCTAATGCTAAAAAACTTTACCCGAATGCTAGTATGATTTTACTCACTGGCTATGCTGATAAGGAAAATGCTATTAAGGCTATTAATGAAGTCGGACTTTATAAATATATTGAAAAACCTTGGG
>CANQRT010000167.1 GCA_947626325.1 Candidatus Gastranaerophilales bacterium
CCTGTCGGACCAGTTGGACCTGTCGGGCCTGTTGGAGTTGTTGGTGTCGACGCTTTAGTTGGAGTTGCTGGTTTTTTATTATCATCACAAGTACATGCCAGTATTTGCGCATCAGGCAATATTATTTTATCACCTGTATAAAGAACTGCGTTGTGTCTGCCAGTGCCGCCGACTTCTTGACGCCAGCCGCCGTCTTCCGTACCGTAGATTTCTGGGTTTGCATCCATGACTGCTTTTTCCAACTGATAGTATTCATCACTATACATTTCAATACCCATAGACTTTAAGTCATAGCTATTAAGTATTATTCTTGATAAACAATCATTACCGTTTTTAACTGAGCCCCAAGTTTCTACATTTACGTATTTATTACCCTCATCATCTGTTTTAATACGACTATCATTACTTAATTTTGTATCAATTAACTTGTGCATTTCAGAATTTGGATCATGACATTCACAATCATCACCACAACAGTCGCAATCAGTTGGTACTTTGCTAGCATCTTCATAAGCTTCTAAAAACGCCTCAATATCAAATTCATTAATTTTTTCGCCGCTTTTATCATGTAAGTCTTTTTCATCACCAAAATGAGCAAGTTTTTCTATTTCATCTTGAGACATTGTTCCGTCATCACCTGCAACTTTATCAAATAGCTCGCCAAGCTGCTGATCAGTCATAGCACCTTTTGTTCCGCTTTTTGCTTTTAACAATTCAATAAAGCCGTCACGGGTTAACAGTTTATCATTAAACTCATACTCGCCATCTACTAAATTCCATAGATTAGTATCTTCTACATTTGTACCTCCACTATCCGCTTTTGCACCTCCAGCATTTGCAGGTCTTTGAGGCGCTCTAACTGGATTTCCATCTGGATCCAAATAAAATTGTGTCATAGTTACACTCCTATTTTGAACTCTACAAATCTCCTTATCGGCAAATACAAAAAAAACTTTAGTCTTTTTAATTAAATTTTAAGATTTGTAACAAAATTTTTTGTAAATATGGTTAAAAGTCAACAACTACAGCACCTTGACGTAATACTTTATAATTATTCTCAGTTAATAAAATTACAGTCGATTCAAGCCCTAAACATTTATATCCGTAATCTTTAAATACCGTATCAACCATTAACCCTATTGAACTTACAGCCTGTTCATAAGTTTTTGATGAGGGATGATTTGATAAATTTGCACTTGTTGTTGCAAGCACTCCGCCTTTTATTTTTGAACATAATTCTGAAAAAAATTTATTATTCGGAACTCTTATCCCGACTGTATTTTTATTTGATGTTATATAGTCTGGAGTTTTTTCTGATTTCTCGCTTACTATTGTAAGAGCCCCTGGAAAATACTTTTCAGCAAGCCTAACTCCTAAAGGCGGAAGCGGTTTTATATAAGGTAAAAGGAAATTAATAGAATTTGACATTAATATTAAAGGTTTTGACCTATCGCGCCCTTTTATTTCATATATCTTATCTACAGCCTTTTTATTATTAGGTAAGCACCCTAAACCCCATACAGTATCTGTAACAAATGCTATAACCCCGCCATTTTCTAATTTAGTTTTTAATTCGCTCAAGCAATTCACCTACAAATTCAATTTTTAATAATGCCGCAAAAATTGTATATGTTAACATGCTTAATGCAAAAATGCTCAATGTTTTAATTGCAAGCATAAGCCATGATACCTCATTAACATGCCAATTCTTATACAATATAAAATTCAAACCAAATGCCAATACAGCCGCCAAAATCATTTTAAATAAATTAACAAAATATGTTTTATAATCTAAATTTATTTTCTTTAATAATATTAATCCAAGCAATGCAGCATTAAACAACGTTACAAGTGATGTAGAAAGTGTTATTGCCGCAATACCAAGTCTGTGTATAAATATAGAGTTTAATATAAATTTTAATACAATTGATGAAAATGCCACTAAAAATGGTGTTTTTGAGTCATTAAACGAATAAAATATTCTTGTAATTGAATCTCTAAATACGTAAGGAATAATGGCAAAAGAAAGAAATATTAATGCCTGAGATACCATATAAGTGGCTCTTGAGTCAAACTCACCTCTTTGGAAAATAAGCGTAACAGCATCATAAGCAAGCATTATAATTCCGAACATAATAGGAATAGCAGCAAAATTTAAAAGTCCTACCCCTTTATGAAAATAATATTTAATGTCGTCATATTTTTTTTCTCCAACGAGTTTTGAAAATATTGGAAATAAAGGAACTAAAAATGCCGTAACAAGTATTCCTACTGGGAATTGAAAAACTCTATTTGCATAGCCTATAGCAGTCCAAGCCCCCTCTTTTAATTGAGAAGCAAAAAACATATCTACATATACATATATCTGTCCAATTGTAGAACTTAAAGCCGCTGGAAATACAAGTTCAATAAGATTTTTAAATTCTATATTATTTTTAATATCCAAATTTGGTTTTATCTTAAATCCTAACTTTTTAACAGCAGGGAACTGGAGCAGAAACTGAAATACAGCCCCAATTGAAGTTGCAACAGCAAGACAAATTCCCAGATTATCGCCTTTTGATAACGCAATTATAGCTATAATGCTTATACTCATAAGGACAGGCGATATATTAGGAAGTAAAAAGCACCTGTAAGTTATTAACAGCCCGTAATAAATACCGATAATTCCGCCTATAAGTATTACAGGAGTCATTATTTTTAAATGCAATCCTGCTAAAGATACCAATTGAGTATTATTTGAATGAATTATAAACTGCATAATCCAATCGGAATAAACAAATATGACTATTGAAAATATAGCGAAAAATATAAAAGTAGCCGTTAAAAATGTGTTAAATAATTTATTAACTTTTTCAGACGGGATTTTATCTTCAGGGTTAACAAGTTTTGCGAACACACTCACAGTTGCGCTGTGAAATGGCCCGCCGACTCCGCCCATTAAAATAATTGCCAGCGAGGGAATTTGATAAGCATAAAAGTAAGCGTCAGACACCATGCCTGCCCCGTAGTAATTAGCAATAATTACATCACGCAAAAAGCCTACAAATTTAGATATTATTGTAACAAAAGCAATAAGCCACGCAGCTTTGAGCAGTGATGTATCTTTATTCATCTTCTGCCTCTTTCATTACAATAAAGACTTGAACGATATCATTAATTGATAATCTATCCCCATATAATTCATAGGTTATTTTATTTTCACCGCTTTTTAAATATCTTGAAATATCAATATATTTTTTATGAGAATTAAGTTCAAACTCAATTTCTCTATTATTAACACATATTTTTAATAAATCTGCCTTTGTATCATTTTTTACATACAAATCTGCAGTTTCTTTTTTTGTATAAAAAATGCTGTCCGAGAATATCTTTCCTTTATGAACATTAATCGGGATAGTAGCAAGCTTAATTCCTTGATAATAGTGCTGCAAAATTTCATCAAACGTAAAACCAAGCGATGCCATTTTACCTGCGCCCCACTGGCTTAAGCCAACACCATGCCCAAACCCTCCGCCAGAGAATTTAATAACTTTATCATCTGTAATATC
>CANQRT010000168.1 GCA_947626325.1 Candidatus Gastranaerophilales bacterium
TATATTAATGCAATGAGGTAGTGTTTTTTGCATTATTCAATCTCATCAATTCTTGACTGAGCATACTTTTTATAATCATTATCTTCAGTATTTAATTCAACATATTTTTTATAATTTTCTTTGGCTGACTTGAAATTTTTAAGTGCGTCATAATCAACAGCTATTGAATAGTAAACAATACTCATATCAGGAGCATATTTTACCGCTGATTTGTAATCGCTGATTGCATTTTCATATTTTTTTAACTCATCATAGCACATAGCACGGTAATAATACGCATTTGCATTATTAGGAGCTGCCGTAATTACCTTTGTCAGAGCATCAACTGCTTCTGTATATTTTTTATTTTCATACAATGAAACAGCATTAGTCAAAATATCAGCAGTTTCTTTTTCTTCAATATAAGTGAGCAATTCTTTAGCCTGTTTATTTGATTGATTTCTAGCTAACGACATTTTTGCATACTGTTTAGCAGAAGTCATATCATTTAAGTCAACATATAAAGAAGCGATATAAAAAGGTAAATCAGAATTTTTAGGACTTAAATCAAGTGCTTTTTTATAATAATTAAGTGCTTCTTGAGTATTATTTAAAGCTTGATAGGAAGCAGCAATCCCCGTATAGGAATCAGCAGATGGCGGAGTTATTTTTCTGTATTCTTCAATAGCTTTTTGATACTCACCACTTTCAAAAGCATTAGAAGCTAAAGTATAGCTGTTAGCAGTAAAATCTTTTGAAATAGCATCATATTGCTCTTTAACAGTTGGATTATCAGGTGCTATTGCCATTGCTTTTTGAATAACATTTAATGCCTCGTTATAATTTTGTTTTTGCCTGTATACCTGCGAAAGATTAACATAAGCATCAACCTTTTTGCTGTCAAGTTTTAAAGTTTCATTATAATAAGTAATTGCCTCATCAAGCTTATTATTTTTATGGAGTTCATAAGCAAATTGATAATAAGAATCTGCATCCATTTTAAAGTTAGGATTAGCGTTCATAAAAGCAATAACTTGTTCAGGAGTCATAGTTTTTTTCAGCGTATCAAACAGTTTAGCTTTTATTGAAGAATTATTAGGTTCAAGTGAAACAGCTGTTTTATAAAGCTCAACAGCTTGAGAGTTTTTATTAAGCGCTGTAAGACATTCAGCTTTATATACCATAACTGATACATTATGAGGCTGGAGTTTAAGAATTTCATCATAAACAGATACAGCATTTTCATAATTTTTTAACTCCTGACACAAAGTTCCTATATTAATTTTAGTATTAATATTAGTTGGATTAAGAGTCTGTGCACATCTATACTCCTGCAGAGCTTCCATATAACGCTTTTCTTTTTGTAAAACAACACCTAAATTAGCATGACTTTCAGCATCATTAGGATTTTCATCAACCTTTTTTTGCCAGATTTTTTCAAGCGAAGCAAGAATATCCTCACTTTCAGTTGAGCTGTCAAGCGCCGTTGAGTATTCTTTAAGTGCTGATGAGGCATCATCCAGTTGTTCATAAGTCCTAGCTAGTTTAAGGTGAAGCTCGCTGTTATCAGGGTTAAGTGCAAGTGCTGTAGAATACATACTTGAAGCTTTTTTAGGCTGATTTAAAATATTATAAATATCCCCCAATGCAGATGCTGCCTGAGCCTTATATGTAGTATCCGCTAAAAGTTTATGGTAATCATAGCCAGCTGCGGCAAACTCACCTTTTGTTCTAAGATTTTTAGCATTACTAAATCTGGTTGCAGATGTTAGCGACTGTTTGCTGGCTTCAAGAATTGATAAATTCTTCTCCATTGCATTGACAGATTGAGTAAGAGAAGTATCACTACTATCTGCATAAATATATTTTATATAGAATATAGCAGATTTTAAATCTGAAATAGCATTATCTGTAGCCTTTACAGTATTATTATAATATTGAGCACGCATATTATAAGCATTTGATAATCCTATTAAAGCTGATTTATCAGCAGGATTAGCCCTTAATGCTTTTTTAAATTCTGTTATAGCAGAAGAATATTGTGAATTTTCTAAATATTTATTACCCAAAACGTAGTTTGGATTTTCAACATAGTTATCATCATATACCGTTGGTGCTGCAATTACTGTGTTATAAACAAATAATAAACAAACCAAGCTCAATATTAATTTTTTCATAAATCCTGCTCCTTGTAAAACAATTGTATATCAATAATTATAATATTCATATAGTAAAAGTGAATATTTTTATGATTAAATAAAAAAAGGAGTTCGTTATGAAAAAAATATTAATTATAATTTTATGTTTTGTAATCGGAATAAAAGTATCAGCGCAAGGAACAAATGAAGATATATTAAAGTCTGAATATAAAAAAGCATATCTTGAATACAATCAAAAATTAAGCGAGGAAAAAACAGCACAAAACTATTACAATATGTGCTCTGTAGTATTTCAATTAAACGATTTTAAATCTGCAAAAAAATATTGTAATCAGGCCTTGAACATTATAGAAAAAGAAAAACATCCCGATAAAGAACTCTCATCAGATATATATGCCATGATGGGATATATAAATTCTGATTATTACAATAATACAGACGTAACATTAGACTATTACAACATTGCAAAATCATTAAAGGAAAGCATTGATAACACAGATAAATATGAGCTTGCTAAGCTTTATACCGCAATGGGGATTTTATATAAAAGAACAAATAATGAAGAAATTTCAAAAGATTATTTTCAAAAAGCATTAAATCTTATAGATACAGAAGAAGGAAAATACAAGCTGCTTAGAGCAAAAATATATAAAGAAACAGGGGATTACGAAAAAGCAATAATAGAAATAGAAAATGCTGGGGATTATAAAAATTATATATTATCAGGAGAAATATATAAAAAATATGCTCAAAGCATAAAAGACGAAAAGAAAGCAAAAGAATATTTCATAATGTCTGAAAAAGAATATGAAAAGTATCCTAAAGAAATGCAGATTGAATACAAACCAGAACAAGATAATGCACAATATCCTTATGACACAATGGAAAATATACAAAAAGGGAGTGAGTATTTAAAAACAGATGAACGAAAAGCACCCGAATACTTTGAGCGTGCAATATTAATAAATCCAAACAATGCTAAAATATATACCTACATTGCAATGGTGTATGCAAAAGAGTATTCAAAAGAAAAAAACTATCTTAAGTCAGAAGTAGTAAAGTACATAAATAAAGCAATTGAAACTGCGCCATATTCTTATGAAATAAAAAAGGACTGCGCTGATATATACAGAATACTCAAATTAAATAAAGAAGCAGACAAACTGCTAAAAACCAGCAAATAAAAATTTACAATTTGTAACGGATAAAACTTAAAGAAAAAATATGTGAATGGTATAATTTATAACGAGTATATTAGATAACAGGAGAGAGAGATAATGACAACATCAGCTCCCGTAATAGATAAAGGGAAATTAGATGAAATAATTCAAAGTTATGACGGAGAAAAGTCATATTTAA
>CANQRT010000169.1 GCA_947626325.1 Candidatus Gastranaerophilales bacterium
GAAGACACAGCAAAAAAATACAATTTAGGCATAGTAAGGCAATACGGCGGGCATGGAGTAGGCAGACAAATGCACGAAGACCCGTTTGTATTTAACTACAGAACAAATTGTCCTATAGTACTTCAAAAAGGTATGACAATTGCAATAGAGCCCATGTTAAATCTTGGCGGAGATGATGTTGAGGTATTAGAAGACGGCTGGACAGTTGTAACAAAAGATAAAAAAGCGTCGGCACACTTTGAACATACAGTTCACGTTACCGATGATGGAGCTGAAATATTAACAAAATTATTATAAGGAAAAATCGATGATAGAAATGAAAGTAATGGGTATCGCAATAGATACAGCAAGTGGATCACCAATAATAGTATTAAACGATAAGGAAAACCGAAAAGCGCTTCCAATATGGATAGGTTCTGCAGAAGCAAGCGCAATTATAAGAAAAATTGAGAACATAAAAGTATTAAGACCTATGACTCATGATTTAATAATTGATTTAATAGAAAAAACAGGCTACAAAGTAGACAGAGTTGAAATAAACGACGTTGAAAAAGATACTTATTATTCAAGCATTTATATTTTAGACGGAAATAATGAAGAAATTGCAATTGATTCAAGGCCCTCAGATGCAATAGCAGTTGCTATAAGAGTAGATGCCCCGATATTTGTATCAGCTAAAGTATTAGCAGACGGCAGTGTTTCTTGTGACAGTGCAAAAGATGAAGAAGAAACAGAAGCGTTTAGAAACTTTATCCAAGGGATAAAACCGTCAGATTTTGAAAAAATGCTTAAAAAAGATGACAAGCAATCGGATCAGTAAAATTTAAAAATCGTTTATTTGTTTTTATTCTAAACAAAGGAAAATGAGAATTTTTATAAATCCTTGAAGAACGAGCATCATCAAACTGAGAGAGTCCTATTGCCGTATCTTTACAAAATACATCAATTATAAACCTTAACATTTATGTACCTTTCAAATATGTTGATGTATAATAATTAATAATAAATTTTTAAAAATCAATGAAAGGAAAAAATAATGAGCGAAATCACAAAAGAAATGGGATTGTTAGAAATAGTACAAAATCATCCTGAAACAATAGAAGTATTCCAACAATACGGACTTGGCTGTATTGGCTGTGCAGCAGCAAGATTTGAAAATCTTGAAGCAGGTGCTAAAGTACATGGAATTGACGTTGATAAAATGGTAGAAGACCTTAACGCTGCAATACGATAATCAAATATAGACATTTAAATATGTTTCTATTATTATCAAAATACAGTTAAGGAGAAAATCAATGGAAGTTATTTTAAAAAAGGACGTACAAAATATCGGCGAAGCTGGTGATATAGTTAATGTTAAAGACGGATATGCTAGAAATTATCTATTTCCGCTCAACTATGCCGAATTAGCAACTAAAGGTGCAAAAGAAAACCGTGAAAAGAATTTAGCTAGAATTAAGGCTAAACAAGAAAAATTACACGCAGAAGCAACAGAAAAAGCTAAGAAAATTGAAGAACTCGGAGTTCTTGAATTTTCTGCAAAAGCAGGCGAAAGCGGTAAATTATTTGGTGCTATTACAACAAAGAAATTAGCTGAAGAAATCAAAGCTAAAACAGGAATAGAAGTTGACAGAAAAACCATTTCACTCGATGCACCTGTTAATAAACTCGGTAAATTCAATATGCAAATAAGATTAACATCAAAAGTAAAAGCTCAATTAGGTATTAATGTTACAGCATCTGAAGTATTAAAAGAAGAAATAGAAGAAGAACCTTCTGAAGAAAAAGCAGAATAAGAAAGAAAAAAATGATAAATAAAAACATCCAAAATCGACGCCATATAGAATTAGGAGGCTTTACGACAAACAAAAAATCGTAATGATTTTGGTGCTTGCAAAAATTCTAAAGCCTTCTGAAAACTCAGAAGGCTTTTTTAATGTAAAGGAGAAGAAAATGAGAAATAACCGACGCAGAGCAAATATGAAAAAATTTATGAATTTAGTATGGGGCTTATAAAAAGGAAAAGAAATGAGTATACAAAAAATATCAACAAAAGTAATATCAACACTTGGAAATAAAGAATCACTGCTTCCGTTAATGGTAAAAGACGGAGTAGACAGTGCAAGTTTAACATATAAATCATACAAAGCTGGTGGAATTGTTGAGGGGATAGATAGAGGTATTGATGAATTTGGCACACAAGCTATATGGATAGGCGGAATACCATTTTTTAAATTTTTAATTGATAAAAGCATATACAAACTAGCCAAGATAAACCCTGCCGTTGATGCAAGAGTAATATCAAACAAAGAATACTCAAAATGGGCATTAGATAATGCAAAAGGAGTAATGTCTAACGACAAAACTCAAAGTGTAAAAGAAGCAATATCAAAATGTTTAAAAGACGGAGGAAAAACTGCAAAAGGCTTATATATTGCAAAAGTCGCACTATCAACAGCGCTGACACTTGGAGCTTATTTTCTTTTAACAAAATTAAAACAAAAGAATACAAAAAATAACATATTAAAAGAAATGAAAAATAATGTTACCACATGCAATAACCACTCAAAAACTTTTGATGATATAGCAGAATTTAAGACAAAATCACCGTCCTTCAAAGGAATAGCTCAAAACGCAATAAATGGAGTATTATATAATCCAGTTCATAATATGAAAATAATAGATGCAGGAATAACAACCGAAAGACTTCTTTGTTCAAGGAATGCAACAGAATTTTGCGAACATGCAATAAAAGAGGGCGGTTTCTTATTTTTCATATATGGATTTGGAAATTTAATAGAAAAAGGTATAAATAAAATTTCATCAGCATTTTTTAAAACTCCTATTGATTTACCTATAGATGTTATAACAGATGAAAGCTATAAAAAGGCACTTCAAGGCGGAAGCATAATAAAAGAATTAGAAAGTATGCCCACTGGTAAACTAACAGATAAACTGAATTTTATAATTAACAATCCTGATAATATACTTGTAAAAGCCGCTAAGAAAAGTAAAATCATATCAACAGTAAAAGATATAAATGGAAATACCCATACAGACACTTCTAAATTTATTGATATGAAAAAACTTGAGGAGTTAAAAGAAAATTTAAGAATAGCTCAAGAAAAATTTGAAATTTCGGGAATAAGCACTGAAAAATACATAAATAAAGCAAAGGGATTAAAAATACTCTCAGTAATGGCAAACATAGTAATTTCTTGTTTGTTCTTAGGCGTAATAATTCCTAAATTAATATACTTATTTAGAGAAAAGAAAACAGGAACAACGAAATTCCACGTAGAAGAAGACATGAAAAATAAAGCATAATATATTTTTACAATTAAAAAGCATTATGCTAAAATTAAGTGAGAGAGGGGATAAGCCTTGAAATACAAAAGTTGTTACTGGATAGAGTCAGGAATAAATTTTGATATAGATTCATACAAAGTATGCTGTCTTTACAGTGCAAAAGGC
>CANQRT010000170.1 GCA_947626325.1 Candidatus Gastranaerophilales bacterium
CTTGCATACAGAGCCGGTGCAATCGTAAAAGATATGGAATTTGTACAATTCCACCCTACGGCATTTGCACTTTCAGACAAAGGCACAATGTTTTTAATATCTGAAGCAGTTAGAGGCGAGGGCGCAAAACTGGTTAATAAAAGCGGTAATACCTTTATGGAAAAGTATGATAAACGGCTTGAACTTGCGCCAAGAGATGTTGTAACCCGTGCAATATACAATGAAATGAAGCAAAACGGAGCAAAAAATGTATATCTAGACGCTACACACATAAACGAACTTAAATTTGAAAAAAGATTTCCCACTATTTACGGCACTTGCAGAGAATATAAAATAAATCCCGCAAATGATTATATCCCCGTTTCGCCATCTGCACATTATTTTATGGGCGGAATAAAAACTCAAATAAACGGCAAAACTTCATTGCAAGGCTTGTATGCAATTGGTGAAGCTGCCTGCACAGGTCTGCATGGTGCAAATAGATTAGCTTCAAACTCAATACTTGAATGCGCTGTAACTGCTTACGAACTGGTTAATTATTTAAAAACTCTTGATTTAAAAGCAGATACTTTCTCAGATAATCAAATATCAAAAATTATAAGTTTTTATGAAAATCAAAATGTAAAGTCGGATAATACCGATTTTGCTCAATTGAATAATGAAATTAAACAAATTATGTGGGATAATGCAGGCATTATCAGAAGTGAAGCAAAGCTCACAAAAGCTAAAGAACAAATAGAAAAATTAAAAGAGCAATTTCCCTATACATATAAATGCCCTAACAGATATGCTTATGAAATACGTAATATGCTGACAATAGCAGAATTAATAATTGAATTTGCACTGTATAGAAAAGAATCAAGAGGCGCACACTATAGAGAAGATTACCCAAACAAAGATATGATAGCCTCCTCGCACGAAAAATCAAGAACAACGGCAATGAAAGGTTAAAAATGACTTCACAATTACTTCAAAAATTTATTGTAAAAGAACACATAAAAAACGCATTAAAAGAAGATATCGGCTATGGCGATATAACAACGGATTTTTTAATTGATGAAGACGAAACCCTGACCGCCAAATTAAATACAAGGCAAGACGGCATTTTATGCGGGATTGATATTGTTGAAGAAGTATTTAAGACTCTTTCAAAAGATGTTAGAATTGAAAAATATTTCAAAGACGGAGATGAAATTAAAAAAGGTGATACGCTTGCAGTTATTCACGGCAATGCAAGAGCAATACTAACAGGCGAAAGAACTGCATTAAACTACATTCAGCGTTTAAGCGCAATAGCTACGGAAACAAAAAAATATCAAGACGCAATAGGCAGCAGTAAAGCAAGAATAACAGATACAAGAAAAACAACGCCTAATTTTAGAATGTTTGAAAAATATGCTGTTTTAACAGGCGGAGCAAGACTTCACAGATTTAATTTATCCGATTGTATTATGTTAAAAGACAATCACATTCAGTTTGCAGGTTCAATCACAAATGCGATAAATAAAATAAGACAGCAATTATCGCATACTCATAAAATAGAAGTAGAATGCGACACGATAGAGCAGGTGAAAGAGGCAATAAGCGTAAAAGCAGATATAATTATGCTGGATAACATGGATTGCGAAACAATGAAAAAATGTGTTGAATTAATTGACAATAAAGCCATAATTGAAGCCAGCGGAAACGTAACATTGGAAACTATCGGAGAAATCGCAAAAACGGGAGTTGACGTTATATCATCAAGTGCAATTGCGGCGAAAGCAAAGACTCTTGATATTGGGCTTGATATGTAAATAATTTGCATTAAGCGGGTTTTTATTACAAAATAAAGGTATAAAAGGGGTTAATAATTGAATATAACGGTCTTTATAAAACAGGTTCCCGACACCAACGATGTTAAGTGGACTGCCGATAATAATATAGACAGAACAAATATGGAGAGTATCTTAAATCCCGCAGATGTGCAGGCAATAGAAGCTGCATTAACCTTAAAAGATACTTACCAAGCCCAAGTTACAGCAGTTACTATGGGCCCAAGTAAAGCTGAAGCGGTTTTACAGGAGGTAATTGCAATGGGAGCGGATAATGCTATGTTATTATGCGACTCCAAATTTGCAGGTTCTGATACAAACGCAACTTCAAATGTACTGTCTGCTGTTATAAAAGAGAAACTAAAAGATACTGATATTTTACTGTTTGGACAAAGTGCAATAGACGGAGAAACAGGTCAGACAGGTATTTCAACTGCAGCAAGACTAAATCTTCCCTGTATAACCCACGTAAATGAAATAATAAATGTTCAAGACGGTTATATTAATGCAGTCAGCGAAACCGAAACAGATAAAATTACATACAAAGTTAAACTCCCAGCTGTTATATGCGTTAATAATTATATAATTAAGCCCAGACTGCCTAAAATCAGCGGATATATTAAAGCTCAAGAATATATTTATCATAAATATAATATGTTTGACTTAAATCTAAATGAAGCTCAAATTGGTGTAAAAGGTTCACCCACTTACGTTAAGAGCGTATTTAAAAACCAAGAAAACAGAAATTGTAAGTTTATTGATAATATTAATGAAATAATAGACGAAATAAAGTCGGGGCAGGCTGTGTAATGGAACCAAACGGAATATTAATATACGGAGAATTAAATGAAAACTGCGAAATTGCGCCCGTTGTATTTCAACTGGTTTCAAAAGCTGCGGAATTAAAAGAAAAAATCTGGAGTCAAAAAGTATCGGTCTGCATAATCGGCCCAAGAATAAACTATGAGTCAATAATATCAGAGCTTGGCGCATACGGAGCCGATGAAGTTATAATTGTAAGCGATGATAGACTTAAAGGTTATAATAAAAATTACCATGGCGAGCTTTTTAAACAAATAGCTCAAAAATATCCGCCCAGAATAATATTAATAGGTGCGACACTGCAGGGTAAGGAAATAGCGCCGTATACGGCAGTCAACTTAAATACAGGATTAACTGCAGACTGCACAGATTTGGATATTGGCGAAAACTATATGCTTTTATCCACACGTCCTACTTTTGGCGGGAAGTTGACGGCAAATATATTATGTAAAACATTCCCTCAAATGGCAACCGTTCAGCAGAATGTATTTAAAGCAGTAAAGAAAGAAAATAATAACGTAACTGCTGTATTTGACTGGATAGATATTGATAAAATTGAGAAAAAAATTGAAGTTGTTAATTTAATAAAGAAAAATTTATCATCAAAAGATATAAATTGTGCGAAAATAATAATATCTGCAGGCTTAGGAGCATGCAAAGATAACGGCTTAACACTAATTTATGAGCTTGCGCAGAAGCTAAATGCAGCAGTTGCAGGTTCTCGCAGTGCTTATGAAAAAGGTTATATAACAAAATCACAGCAAATAGGTCAAACGGGAAAAACCGTTGCCCCTGAATTATATATAGCAATAGGAATATCAGGTGCAGCCCAGC
>CANQRT010000171.1 GCA_947626325.1 Candidatus Gastranaerophilales bacterium
AATTGTTTCCTTCTTTGAATCAATTTTTGCAGCAACTATGAAAGTTACCGATTGGATTATGATTTTTGCAGCTCCAGGTATTTTCTCATTAACTGCTGTTGCTGTTTCATCTTTTGGATTAGGTATTTTCACTACAATCTCAAAATTCTTTGGAGTAGTATTATTTGGTTTTTGTATTCAGTTCTTTGTTGTTTATCCATTAATATTAAAATTTTTCAGCAAAGTTCATATAAGCAACTTCTATACAGCAATAATAGAAGCTTTACTAGTTGCATTTGGTACTGCAAGCAGTAGTGCTACTTTACCGTTAACAATTGCATGCTGTGAAAAAAGAGGTATTTCTCACAAGGTTTGCAGTTTTGTTCTCCCGCTTGGTGCTACATTAAATATGGATGGTACTGCGCTATTCCAAACTGTTGCAGTTATATTTTTAACGCAGGCTTACGGCGTTTCGCTTGATCCTATGCAAATTGCAATGATTATGGTGTTAGCTATAATTGCTTCAAGTACTTGTGCTGGAATTCCTGGCGCTGGCTTAATTACAATTGCACTTGTTCTTAATGGTTTAGGACTTAAAACAGACCAGCTTATTGAGGGCTTTGCATTCTTGTTTGCAATAGATAGAGTTATTGATATGATTAGAACAACTGTTAATGTTGCAAGTGACGCTGTTGTTACTGCTGTTATTGCAGATAACGAAAATGAAATTAATTATGATTTATTTAATAACACTGAAGAATATAAAGAGATTATATAATTAATCAATTATAATCATAAAAATAAAGCTCCCAAAACGGGAGCTTTTAAATTATTCATACTACCTAATCTACCAAAACCTGTTGAATTTCAACATTTGGTTTACCTAACACTCTCACCAGTTCTAATACTGATGCTTTCATTTGACATCTTTGAGATGTACCGTTGAAGAAATCAGTATAAAAACATCCTTCGCATACACATCCTCTTTTATAGCATTCCAATGCTGTGTTTGTCCATCTTCTAACTGCAATGGAACGTCCCATATCTCTGCTTCTGAGCACCTATAACTCCTCCCTGTCCTCCTTGATTGTCCCCAATAAGTTTTGTAATGTATTTTTTAGCATGTACATTCCCTAACCTATTTTTATTATATCCGTTTAGTTTTTGATTTCAATAATTTTTATTCAATTATTACGTTATGATACAATTTTTATTAATATTTTAAAATGCTTGCTATATGTATTTGTTGAGTATTTGGCAAAATTAAAACTCATTTATTTAATCAAAACCCTTACCTAAAGCTTATTGCAGGGAATTTCTTAATTAAGCCAGATTTAATTAATTCAATTTGTTTATCAATAATTTCATCTGTAAGCGTATTTTCTTCACTTTGTAATGTAATTCTGTAGGCAAGGCTTTTATAACCTTCTTGTATATGCTCACCCTCATATATATCAAACAAATTAGCATTCTTAAACAGTTTTGTATCGGCAGATTTTTTTATTGCCTGCATTATTTGCTGATTTGTTATTTCTTTTTCTATAGCAAATGAAATATCTCTCTGTACTTCTGGGAATTGAGCAAGAGGCTTATACTTTGTTATGCTTCGAGGTGAAGCTTTTATTAATTTTCCTATGTTCAATTCAAACAAGTATATATTTTGATTAATTTTTAACTTATCTTTTAACAGAGGATATATTTCTCCAAAATAGCCTATAACTTCAGGATTTCTGTCAAGCATAATTACTTTGGCGCTTCTTCCTGGGTGCAAATATTCACACTCTTGAGCCATTTCAAACTTAATTCTGTTATTTATATTTAAAATATTAAACAGTTCTTCCATTATTCCTTTAAGTGAGTAAAAATCGAATTTAGGAAGTTTTTTCCACAAATTTTCATTTGTTTCACCAGTAATTATTCCGCTAATCATTTGATTTTCTTCAACACCGCTGTCTATTTTTGTTGCAGGTGATTTAATAAAATATGTTTTCCCTATTTCATATAATCTAATATTTTTTTGTCCGTTATCAAAATTATTTTTTAATGTATTCAGCATATTTGCAACAGTTGTTTGTCTTAGCATTGTATGCTCATCTGATTGTGGATTTTGAACAAATACTGCTTCTTCTTTTTTATAAGTTAATCCGAATTGATTTAACAACGGTTCACCTATAAGTGATGAAGTTACAGCCTCATTAAATCCGTAGCCCAAGAATAAATTATTAACTTTATCTAAGAGTTTTGCTTCGTTTAATATTTCAGGTGATTGAGTTTTCTTTGGAAGTGTAGGCTCTATTTTATCATAGCCGTATATTCTAGCTATTTCTTCAATTAAATCAACCTCTTGTTTTATATCGTTTATTCTATAGCTTGGAACTTTAAATTTAGCAGCAGACTCATTTTTTCCTCTTAATTCAAATCCAAGTTTTTCAAGTATTTCAATACATTTTGCAGGAGCAATTTCACAGCCTAAAAGTCTTTTTATTTGATTAAATCTAAGTGTTATTTCAACTTCAGACAACTTATTATTTCCTGTTTCAACAATTCCGCAGAATTTAGCATCTGCATATTTTACTAGAAGTTCTATTGCTCTATAAAGTGCAGGTTTTGTTGCTTCAATATCAACACCTCTTTCAAATCTTGCACATGCCTCGCTTCTATAGCCTATGCTTCTAGAACTTTTTCTATTTGTATGCGGAGTAAAATATGCGCTTTCAAGCAGAATGTTTTTTGTATTTTCATCTATTTCAGAATTTTCACCGCCGAACACACCTGCAATACAAACTCCTTTTTCTTTTGTTGCGCATAATACTGTGTCATTTGTAAGGGTTCTTTCTATTCCGTCAAGAGTTGTTAATTTTTCACCTTCTTTTGCACGTCTTACACAGATATATCCGTTTAATTTATCCATATCAAAAGCGTGGAGAGGCTGACCGTATTCAAGCAGTACATAGTTTGTTATGTCAACTACATTATTTATTGAGCGTATTCCTGAAACTTCGAGTCTTCTTTTCATCCAATCTGGTGAATTTTTTATAGTAACATCCTTTATAATTCCTGCCCCGTAATAATTGCAGGTATCCTCGTCAAGGATTTCTACTTCAAATTCCTTGCTTTTATTTTCATTTATATTTTCAATTTTTTGCAATTTAAGTTCTTTATTAAATAAAGCTGCAATTTCTCTTGCTACACCAATTACCGACATTTCATCGCCTCTGTTTGGAGTTGGTGATACATCAATAATCGTATCTTCTTTTATATGAAGTAAATCTTCAAGCTTAGTACCTAATTTTATATCATCATATAATCTATTAAGAATTAATATACCGTCCTCATCTTGTAACCCTTCAAGCCCTAATTCATC
>CANQRT010000172.1 GCA_947626325.1 Candidatus Gastranaerophilales bacterium
GAACCCGCCTATGGCGCGGCTCTTTAGAGCTGCTTCCGATAGGAATCCCCCGACTTCAGGCGGGGGAGGATGTCAATTTGAGAGGTATATATGGGATTAATTATAATATTAGTAACATATCTGATATTTGTTCTAGTAACAATAAAGCTATTATTGAAATGGCTATAAGGAGGTATTTTATGACAGACAAAGATATTAATGAAAAATTGGAAAAAGCAATCAATGACCAGATTAACGCAGAATTTTATTCTGAGTACTTTTATCTTTCAATGTATGCATATTTTGAAAGAATGAATTTACAAGGATTTAAAAATTGGATGAATGTTCAAATGCAGGAAGAACATGCTCATGCAATGGGTTTATTTGAATATTTACAAGAACGTGGCGGAAAAGTTGTGCTTGAAGCTATTGAAAAACCAAAAACAGATTGGTCAAGCCCTCGAGAAGTTTTTGAAGATGTATTAAAACATGAACAATTAGTTACTTCAAAAATAAATGCACTGCTTGATGTTGCTGAAGATGTACATGACCGTGCTGCTGTTTCATTCTTGGATTGGTACTTAAAAGAACAAGTTGAAGAAGAAGCAAATGTAGGAAATGTATTAAAAACATTAAATCTAGTATGTGATGACAAGCAATGCTTGTTTATGCTCGATAAAGAGCTTGCTTCAAGAACATTTACAGCTCCTGTAATCGGTTAATTATAATTATGAGAGAGGTATTAATCCTCTCTCTTTTAAAAAAAGAGGATTTATATGAATAATAATGTGTTTAGAAATTTATCTTATGGGGTTTATATCGTAGGCTGCTGTGTTGACGGAAAATATACGGGTTGTACAGTAAACAGTATAATGCAGATTACCGCTTCGCCTGCTACTATTGCTTTAAGCGTAAATCATGGTAACTATACGCATGAATGCCTTGAAAAGACAAAGGAATTTTCGGTTTCTATATTGGCAGAGAATTCTAACCCTTTAGCAATCGGAACTTTTGGATTTCGAAGCGGACGTGATTGTGATAAATTTGAGAAAATTCCTTATGAGGTAAAAAATAATCTGCCTGTAGTAAAAGATGCCTGCGCATATTTAATATGCAAAATTACTGGGCAGGTAGAAACTTCAACACATACGCTATTTATAGCTGATGTGTTAGACGGCGATATTTTAAATGAGCATAAACCAATGACTTATGATTATTATCATAAGGTAATAAAAGGCAAAAGTCCGAAAACTGCTCCTACCTATATTGAAGAATAATGTTTTATGCGTTTAACTTTATATACTCTGCGTTTTTTACGCCGTCTATTTGATTAATTTTATCCATTACCAAGCTGTCAACATCTTTATCAATTGTAATAATCATTATTGATACATTATCTTTTTGATTAGATTTTTGCGCAACCTGCATTCTGTTAATATTTATATTATTTTCACCTATAACAGCTGCAACTTTTGCAATCATAGACGGTTTATTTTCGTGAGGAACTATTAGCATGTGTTCTTCTGCTTCAATGCTCATATTGTAATCATTAATTCTAACAATTCTTGGCATATTCTTAGCAACTAAAGCTCCTGTTACTGTATTTTCTTCTGTATCAGTTGTTAGCGTTACTGATATAGAGCCTATAAAGGTGCAATCTTTTTGAGATTTTGAAGTAATAATATTTATGCCTCTATTTTTTGCAATTATCGGGGCATTAACAAAGTTAACACCTTCAACAGTTGAAGAAAATACACCTTTTTGTACTGCAACCTCTAAGGGAGATACATCTAATTCAGCAAGATTTCCGTTAACCGTTATATTTATGTTTTTTAAATTTCCTTTAGATAATTGTCTTACTAGTTCACCTAAATTTTCTGCAAGCTGCATATATTCTTTTACAGGTTCTAATATTGCAGACTTTAACGCAGGAATATTTATTGCTGATTTTGCATTTCCGCCTGTTAATACATCTTTAATCTGTTCAGCTACATCTATTGCAACATTATATTGAGCTTCGGTTGTACTAGCTCCAAGATGAGGAGTCATTATTACGTGACAATCGCTGTTATATAAAGGAGATGCAGTAATATCTGGTTCTGTTTCAAATACATCTATAGCAGCAGCGCTTACCTGCCCAGATAATAAAGCATCTTTTAAAGCTGCTTCATCAATTATTCCGCCTCTAGCACAGTTTATTATTCTTACACCTTTTTTCATCCTGTTTAACGTATTTTTGTTTATAAGTGCTGTAGTTTCTTTTGTTTTAGGCGTGTGAATTGTTATATAATCACATTGCCCCCAAAAATCATCTAGGCTTGTAATATATTTTGCTCCGATTTTTTCAACAGCTTCTTTTGTTGTATAAGGGTCAGAAACAATAACTTTCATCCCCATTGCAATGGCTGCATTAGCTACATGCTGACCTATTTTACCAAAACCAATAATGCCTAGTGTTTTTCCAAAAACTTCAACACCAGTAAATTTAGAACGCTCCCATTTTCCCTCTTTTGTGGACATAACTGCAGCAGGAATATTTCTTGACATTGCAAGCATCATAGCTAGGGTATGCTCTGCTGCTGCATTTGTATTGCCGTCAGGAGAGTTTACAACAATTATACCGTTTTGAGTAGCTGCTTCTATATCAATATTATCAACTCCAACACCAGCTCTGCCTACTATTTTTAAATTTTTTCCAGCTTCAAGTATCTTTTTTGTAGCTTTTGTTTGACTCCTAATCATTAATGCGTCGTAATCTTGAATTTTTTGAGCAAGCTCATCTTCACTCATAGTGGGTAAAAAGTCTACATCTGCTACGCCCTCTAGGATTTTTCCCGCTGCTTCATTTATTTTATCAGTTATTAATACTTTCATTTTAACCTCTATTTAGTTCTTTTATAAGTGCTGCAACACCTGAGCCTAATTCAAATTTATGTCCAAGCTTTTGCATTGTTGCTTCTAGTGAGCCGATTGCTGTTATAGCGTCGCGTTCTGATACAAAACCTAAGGTTCCCATTCTGAAGATTTTATCTTTCAGCGCATTTTGTCCGTTTGCAACAACTATATCATAATCATTTTTTAATACTTTTCTAATATCTGGAACACTAATTCCTTCTGGCGGAAGAATTGCCGTTATTGAGGTTGATGCAATAGTATCATCTTCTACAAAAAGTTTTAATCCTATTGCTCTTATTGCACATCTAAGCGCCTTTGCAATTTTTGTATGACGTTTAATAATATTTTCCAGCCCCTCTTCTTTCATCATTTCTAATGCAACTTTTAATCCGCAAATTAAGCTTACGTTAGGAGTAAATGCTGTTGAGTTTTCTAAAACAGATTTTCTGTTTGTTGTCCAGT
>CANQRT010000173.1 GCA_947626325.1 Candidatus Gastranaerophilales bacterium
AACAATAGCGTCATCTACTACAACCGCAACCGCCAGTACCATGGCAAACAGCGTTAACAGGTTTATTGACATACCAAACACAGGCAAGGCGGCAAAAGTACCTATTAAAGATACAGGAATTGTTACACAAGGTACTAATGTTGCTCTCCAATCACCTAAAAATACAAATATTACCAATATTACAATTAACGATGTCATTAAAATAGTAAATACAACTTCTTTCATTGACTCACGAATAAACTTGGAATCATCGTGCATCATTTTTATTTCTAATGATTCAGGCAATGTTTTATTAAGTTCTGCCATTTTTTTATTGACTAAGTTAACAATATTTATTGTATTAGCACCTGGCAGAGGTATAACTTGAATAACCGCAACGGGTTTACCGCCGATTAAGCCTAATTTATCATAACTGTATGCACCAAGCTCGACTCTTGCTACATCTTTTATTCTTATGCTTGAACCGTCCGTATTTGAACGAACTATAATATTTTCAAATTCTTCAGGTTCTACTAAACGTCCTTTTGTCATTAATGTCATTCTTAACGTTTGATTGGATTTACTGGGCAGTGAACCTAAAGAACCTGACGATACCTGTACATTTTGAGTCTGCACAGCAGCTTGTATTTCACTTACCGATACATTCAAATTGGCCATTTTCTGCGGGTCAAGCCATATTCTCATACTGTATTCACCTGCACCGAATACATTTACTTCACCTACTCCGTCTAAACGCTTTATTTCATCTTTAATATAAATATTTCCGTAATTTGTTAAATCCAGCTGACTCCAAGAACCGTCATTAGAAACTAAATCCAAAATGCAGGCACCTGCACCTGCCACTTCGTTTGTAGCAGTTACCCCTAAACGCTTAACATCCTCGGGCAGCAATGCCTCCACCTGTTTAATTCGGTTTTGTACGTTTACTAAATTTATATCCTTATTTGTTCCGACTTTAAAATATATATCTAGTTGATATGCTTCATCATAACAGGTTGATGACATATATATCATATTTTCAACACCGTTAATCTGAGATTCTAAAATTGATGCAACGGATGATTCTATAACACTTGCACTGGCTCCTGGGTATGAGGCTTGCACCGTTACCAATGGCGGAGTAATATTCGGATACTTTTCCAATTGCAATCCAAACATTGATACTAGTCCGACCAGTGTTATAAAAATCGATATAACCATTGCAAATCTCGGTTTGGTTATAAAGAAATATAAATTGTTTTTCTTTTTGTTATCTTCCATTTTCTTTTCCTGCTACTTTGTCTGTGATTGTGCTTGTGTTTCTTCTTCTAAAGGTGTTGCATTAACTTTTTGTCCAGCCATTCTAATACTTTGTATCCCTTTTGCAACAAAAATATCATCTGGATTTAAGCCTTCCTCTACAACCCAATTTTTATTAATTTCATCACTTACTTTTATATCTTTTCTTACTGCTTTATTTTCATTATCTACACCCCAAACGTAATAACCTTGAGCGTCATTTAAAGCTGCTGATTGCGGAATAAGTGTAACAGTTCTTGGTTGTGCAGATTTTACTATTACTTTTACAAAGTCACCTGGAACTAATAGTTCATCTGCATTTTCAAAAGTTGCTCTTAAACTTATTGTTCCTGTTGTTTCATTAACCTCATTATCAACGAACTCAATTTTTCCGTTTTCTGCGTATGTGCTGCCGTCTGCAAGCTGAATTGTAACATTCATATTGCTGAAATCAGCGGAGGAATCAATCTTTCTAAATTTCAAAAACTCGCTGCTTTTTAAATTAAAATAAACATAAATCGGTCTAATACTAACTATTCTAGCCAAAGGCCCTGATTGAGTATTAACTAAGTTTCCCTCTGTTATTATAATTTTACCTATTTTACCGTCAATAGGAGAGGTTATTTTTGTATAGCTTAAATTTAATCTTGCGTCAGCCAATTGAGCCCTAGCTGCGTCTAATGCTGCTCTTGTTCTATCTCTGGTAGCTAAAGCCTCATCGTAGTATGATTTACTAACATAATCTTGTTTTACAAGCTCTTTAGCCCTTGTGAGTTCTTTTTCTGCATTTGTATAAGATGCTTGACTTTGTCTTACATTAGCTGCCGCATTATTAACAGCTATTTGATATTGGTCAGGTTCTATTAAAAACAAAGTTTGACCTTTTTTTATTTTAGCACCCTCGTCAAAAAATCTTTTTTGGAGCCAGCCGTTTATTCTGGCAATTACATCAACTGAATATTTTGCTTCAATTCTACCAGCAGATTCAGACTCTGAGTATATTTCCTGAACAATTGGTTTCATTGTTTGAACAGTTTTTGGCGCACTCATTGCCCTTTGCTGCATTATTCCTGCTATTGTTCCCATTACTTCATGGTATAAAATCGGCACTATTATTAATACTATTAAAAATATTATCCATTGCAATTTTTTGTTTTTTAAATATTTCATTTTATTTCCTCTTATATTATCTTCAAATTATCTTTAAACGTACTCAAAGCAGCAATAAAAGCCGTGGTTTTTTCTTCACCTAGGCTGTCAAGCGCTCTATATTCAATCTCTTTTGCTTTTTCTACCACATCTTTAGCAAATTTTTTTCCCTCTTTGGTAAAATTTATTACTTTATTTCTTTTATCTTTTTCGGACTCCACTAAAGGAGCAACAATATTTTGCTTAACTAAACTCTTTATTATTGCATTTACTGTCTGCTTGGGTAAATAGGTATATTGGGTTATTGTTTTTTGGGTGCATTCTTCTGTTTCAGCTATTATTGCCAAAACTTTTAAACAAGCATAAGTAAGCCCGCAGGATTTAGCGTATTCATTGTATACTCCAGAAATCTCAACGTGGAACTTAAACAATTGCTCAGATAATTCTTTTAGTTTCAGCTTGTTCATTAATTATCCCCATAATATAAAATTAAGTCCGATTACGGACTATTATGATATAAAAAATATACTGTGTCAATTTATTAATTAGGAAATTTTCACTTAACAAATATTAATATATTAATTATTTTATTTTTAGTGCTTTTTGAATAGCTTTTAAACTTTCGATATAGCAGGCAAGTTCAATATCATTCTTGGCAGAATTAAGTATTTGCAAGGCTTTTGAATACAATTGATTTTTATTAATTTCCGCATGTTCAAGCTCAATACCCGCTTCATTAATTGTTATACCTAAAGCATTTAATAATTTATTAAGAGTAGCAAAAGAGGGAAAATACTTGCCGTTTTCAACACGAGGAGATATTAATGCGGGTCAAGTTGGAAGTCAAGCAAGCGGAACATTAAAAGTTGAAAATGGTGATGT
>CANQRT010000174.1 GCA_947626325.1 Candidatus Gastranaerophilales bacterium
TGAGCAATAATTCCGCCCTCATACTCAATAGTTACATGTGTAACATCCATAATATCATTATGGTCAGAAGATGCACCCACGGCACTAATAACCCTGACAGGCTCTTTTCCAAGCACATAGCTTGTCATGGATACGTCATGAGGAGCTAAATCCCACATAACACTTCTATCATTTTTAAAATGATTTATATTTAACCTATCACTCTGCACATAGCGGATTTCACCTAATTCACCTTCTTCAATAAGCATTTTTAACCTGTTTACAGCAGGATGATACATTAATAAATGCCCCACCATTAAAACCATATTATTTTTGCACGCTAAGTCGGTTAAATCTTTAGCCTCTGCACTTACAGTTGAAATAGGCTTTTCTACATAAACATGCTTGCCTGACTCAATTGCTTTTTTTACTATCTTATAATGAGTATGGCTAGGCGTAACAACAGCGACCGCATCAATTTCAGGATTTTCAAATACCTCATTTGAATTTGCAATAATATTTACATCAGGGTATTGCAGTTTTAAATTTTTTCTGTTTTCTTCATCTAAATCACAAACAGTATGGAGTGCATTAAGATTATAAAAATTTCTTACTACATTTTTTCCCCATATTCCACACCCTATAACCGCTACATTATGTAATCTCATTTTTTTATACTCCAAAACATTCTTATTTTATTTTAAAAAATAAGAGATTAAAGGTCAAATTAAATATTTATAAAGATTAAATTTATTTAATTATTTGTATTCTGCCGTCTTTTCTGACCGAAAAAGGCTGCTGCAACGATGTTATATGTTCTATTGTAGGAACATCTTTATCATAATCATATTTTTGTATTATTTCATCATCCTTGCGCTTTAGCATTGCAAGATTATCACCACCGCCAATTAAAAATGCGTCATAAATTGCCGTAAAATATCTATTTGGATTAGGATTATTAATATCTATCGCATTTTTATTACCTTGTGAGTCAATGTACATAAGTTCAAGCAGATTACCATTTGAATCAAGCGAATAAGTTAAACCTGATACCTGCATTATTCCAGGTTTTTTATTCTCAGCAGATAAAGTCTTTCCGCAAGCTCTTATAGCATCAACTAAATCTTTTTCGTTTATTTTTACTTTAAATAACTTATTGTTAAATGGGAAAATACTTTGAATATCTCTGACTGTGACAACTCCAGTATCAACACTGCCTCTAAAATTAGCACTGTTAATAAGAACAATATCTGCATCAAGTTCTTTTTTAACTGCATCTGCTACAAAGTCAGCCCAAGGATTTTCTTCTGTTATATTATTTTCAGGTAGCGGATCTACTTTATCTAATCTTCCAATTATTGGTGATTTGCCCAATATATTGTCAATGATTGATTTCATTATTAAATTTGATGAATATGTATTAGTTTCTCTTATATTATTTTGGACGTAGGTTATTTGTCCGCTTTCATTAAATTCTAAATTTAAGACTCCAAAATTATTGCCGTCACGCCCCGCCTGAGTAATAACAACAGGCTCGCCAGCTGGAGAATAAAATAAATTTTCACCCTCTTTTACCCCGCGGATTAAATCATGAGAGTGACCGCCTAAAATAACATCTATACCGCTAACTCTTTGAGCAATTTCTTTTTCAAAAGAATTTCCTCCGTGTGATAATAGTATAATTTTGTTAATTCCCTGCGCTTTTAACTGGTTAACCTCTTGCTGAAGTTCAACCAGTGTTTGTTCTTTATCATCTATACTAATCCCCTCAAGAATGCTTTTATTGCGCAGCCTTGATTCCATATCAGGCGGCTGTATGCCAATTAATCCATATTCTTCACCATTTTGCTTTTTAACAACTGTAGAGCGTACTACTTTTTTTGCAAGTTCTGAAGCCTGATTAGGGAAATTCATATTCATTCCCAATATTTTAACTGAAGAATTTTTTAATAAATCAGCACAAACCGAGGCTGTTATATCAAACTCATGGTTACCTAAAGCCTCTGCATCATATTTTGATATATCTATATATTGTGCTGCTGCGCGATTGCGCTTATTATCAGAGCCAATAAAGGTATCTCCTGATGATAATTTAAAGAAATCTGCCCCATTGCTTTTGGCTTCCATTTCGCTGCAAAGACCAGCAGAATATAACCTTTCCATTTTTGGGATTTGCCCATGTATATCATTTGTATAAAATATTGATGTTTTTACTTTAGAGGAAGGAGACTTTAATTCTTTGAGATTAGCAGCACAGCATGCCGCCTTTTGTGTTGGAGCTGCTGAGTTTACGGCTAGTATATTCATAATTTATACCCATTAATCTCTACACTAACATCAAACTATAAAAAAATTTTTTTTGCTATAAATTAAAATAATCTTTATTTTTTTTTACAAACTATTTTTAAAATGATTATACGAATTGCTCTCAAAAATAGATTTATTAATTTCTTTTGAGGAATTGCCATAATTAACATAAACAGAGGGATTAGTATCTTTATTAATCACCCTGCCTATAAGCGTAAATTTATCGCTTAAATTTTCGTATATATCCTCACTTAGAGCAAATACAAGCTCAAAATCCTCACCGCCCCACAGTACAAAGTCCTTATAATCAAGATTATTTTGCTTAGAAAACTCAATGAGCTTTTTATTTACAGGAATTTTATTAAAATCAAGTTCAATAGAATGCCTGCTTGCTATAGCAATCTTATACAGGCAATCAATAAGCCCGTCTGATGTATCCATGCCTGCAATATCAGAATTAACAATTTTAGATAGCTCAAGAGCCTCATTAACTCTTGCGTGAGGTTCTAAATGCGATTTAATTAAATAATCATCAGCATATAAAAAATTCATTAAGGCATATAATCCCGCTGCACTGTTACCAGCCTGTCCTGTTGTAACAATACAATAATCCTTCTTGGCAAATGAGCGTGAAACCAAATAGGGTGAAACTTTTTTCCCTATAGCACATATTGATATTACAATTTTATCAGAACTTGTAATATCACCGCCCGCAACACTCACTCCGTATAAACTGCAAACATAATTAATTCCGCTGTATAATTCAGAAACAAATTCATCTTTAATTGTGTTAGGAACAGATAAAGAAACTGTAATATACAAAGGTTTTGCCATTGAAGCAGCAAGGTCGCTTAAATTTGCATTTACTGCTTTAATTCCTAACTGATAAGGTGAGGCAGTATACATTGAAAAATGTACATCTTCAACAAGAGTATCGTGCGTAACAAAAAGACTAAATTCTTCAAGATAGGCACAATCATCACCTATTAATGAAGTATCATCAAGTTT
>CANQRT010000175.1 GCA_947626325.1 Candidatus Gastranaerophilales bacterium
CTTCATCTTTTATTCTTACATTGGTTAAATCCAAATCATGTCTTTGAAGTAATGTTGCAGCAGTATAAGGAACATCTTCGTAAGTATCTGTTATTTCTTTATATATAGAAGCATATTTTGGTTTCATGGTTAATGAAACATATCCGTCAGGACTGATAAACGGAACTATTTCAACTTTTATACCGTTATCATCACCTATATTATATGTTTTTTGTACAGATGCTGATGTCATTTGTCCTACTGTTGATGATTGCAATATCTGGACAGTGGTTGATTCAATATAGTCTTGAGTCAAGTCAATTGTTGATTTTTTACCGTTAGTTAATACAATCTTCGGATTAGCAAGCATTCTTCCTTTTTCATTCTCTATTAAATAAGATATTGTTTGTCTTAGTGAATGAGCAGCACGCCCGTTACTTGGCCCATGCCAGGTTATGCCTGCTGATGTTCCTACTTGATCATTAAATGATAAATTTAAATGTTTACCTGTATATGTCCATTGGTTATTAAATTCTTTTGAGCCGTTTTCAGTTAATGCAATTATAGAAACTTCCAAGTATGCTTGAGGCTGTTTTCTGTCATTTTCAAGTATAAAATCATTAACCATTTGTATTTGTTGTTCTGTACCGCCGACCATAGTTAATGTTCCAAGCTCTGGCTGTACATATATTGATAATGTTGGTTTAGCTTGATATGAAGATATATTTCCTGTACTTACTCCGCTTTTAATTGTGCAAGCTATTGTACCGCCGCCCAATGCACCTTCTTCTGGTGTTGATAAACTGGTTTCTTTTTCCATTGATGCATTTAATACAGCTTTATATGTTCCAGAACCCTCTCCTGATGTTGACATATCACCAGTTGCAGGTAAATCAAACAGTGTTTCACATATCATCTTTGCCATTTCAAATGGAGTTGTATGATTTACTCTGTATGTAGTCATTATTGGCTTTTTATCAAATTTATCTACAATTTTTTTTGCCATTTTATAGTCATTTTCAGTACCAAATATTAATAATTCATTTCTTTCAGAATTTGTTGTTACGATTGGGCCATAAGATAACCCTGGAGAATTTAATGAAAATATATTAGTGTTAAGAAAATGTGCTATATATGCAGCATCTGCGTATTTTACAGGTAATATTTCAATATTATCTTTTGTTAAATTTAATTTTTCAGCACTTGCTGTTGATACTACCATCATGGTTTTATCTTTTATTACATAAGTTAAATCGGTCATTTTCATTACCATTTTGAAAGCATCTTCCAAGCTAACATCTACTAAATCCAATGTTACCGTGCCTGTTGCAGAAGAATGAAATACTATATTTAAACCTGCCTTATCAGCAAACATTCTTAATACTTGCTGTACATCAGTATCTCTTAAGCTAAGTGTGATTTTTTGATTATTCATTGCGTTAAAGTTAACATCACCTTCTAACCTTATTTTATTAGGTGATGAATAATCTGTCCTTACTGCAGGCTGTGACATATCATATACAAGAGGAGCTGCATTTACCGCTAAACCACTTGCCAGTAGTGTTGCACATCCTGTTACTAACATTAGTTTCGATACGTTTTTTAAACTTCTTTTCATAATATATGTTTAAACTCCTCTAATTATTCTTATATCTCCCTGCAAATTTGTTTTCCAAATTAGCTACTGCAGGTTTCTTTTCCAACTCGCCCTTTGTAAACAATTGCCCTACTGAGGCTACATAAGTATTATTTTTATAACTTATTTGTACTTTATCTTTTGTTATACTTTGAATTTTATATCCTGATATAACATCCCCTGTTTTTACAAATTGATCTTTTCCGTTTATATTAACAATCGCAGAAGGACTTTCACTGTCATATAATATTCCAGATATTTGTGTTTGAAGCAATAATGTTAAATTTTCATCTGCTTCAGACTCTGCTGGAGGCTCTATAATTTCAAAACCAGTTGTATTTAACAATTCATAAGATTTATCTTCTTTTGGTGATATAACTGGAGGTTTAAACGGATTGGTTCGTAATGTAGGATTATATGATACCATAATGGTATCATTATTTTTAGCAGGTGAATTGTTATTACTTTGTGCAAATAAATCATCACCAGCTGCTGGATTTGAGTTTTGTTGAGGTGAAGGTGTTACACTTGCAACAATTTCTCCATTTTCTCCTTTTGTAGTTACATTTGCTGTCTGACCGTCGGTATTATTAAAATCAACACTCATCATGTCAGTACCTTCTCCGCCAGCCTGTTCAAAGAATTTATCACCCAGGTTTTGAGTATTTTCTTGTTGACCTTGGTCTGTAATTTCAAGCCCTACTTCATCTTGCGGGGTTTCTATTTGACTTTGTTCATTTGCTGTTTGTGTTTCTGTTGATTTTAGTTTTGGCAGCATCATAAATACTGCTCCAGCTATTATTAATAATAGTATTATCAATAATACTAAAATCTTATTTCCGCTTTTTTTCGGAGCACTTTCATCTAAGTATTCATCGTCTTCTTCATAATCATAATCGGAATTGTCATCACTGTATTTTTCTGGAGCATCAGTATCATCACCATATTGTTCATCATACTGTTCTTCCATATCTTCCGAATTATCGATTTCTTCCCATTGATTTTCGTTATCTACCATATTTCTCACTCTTTATTCCGAATAAGTTTCTTTTTATATTTTACACGTATTAATTAAAATGGGCAAATATTTTATTATATTTCCTTTTTCAGTTTAATTTTTTTTTAAATTATTTACGTCAATCATTTGCTGTATATTTTTATTTTAAAACTAACAAAAAGAAATTTAACTCTTATAAATTGTTTTTTCCGAATTAACAATTTTAAGATTATAAAATTAAAAATTTTTAGCTGAAATATAACTACTTTATACTCTTTTGCCTTTTCTTTTAATTCATTATTCCAATAAGAAGATTTTTCAGCATAATCCCAATATTTTAAATAAAATAAATTTTCCATTGAGTCATTCCATGGCTTATAAGGGCCTACAAAATGGATAATTACAGGTAATTCTTCTTTATTTTTTTCTTGAAAATAATTGTAATTATAATTATATTTATTCTCTATATACTTAACTTTTTCTTTCATTATAGCATTTAATACATCTTGATCTTGATAAATTAAAGGATTTATACGCACTACAAAATCCCACAGTCTTTCTGTTATATTACATTCTCTTATTTTTTTTAGATTAAACAATAAGACTCCTGCATTAAAATATTTATAATTTTTTAAATTTAATTTTTCATTGAAGTACTGATTATATGTAATATGTTC
>CANQRT010000176.1 GCA_947626325.1 Candidatus Gastranaerophilales bacterium
TCCCCCCCCCGTGGGTTTGGGCGAATTAAAAAATTCTGAAAACATGCGTGAAAACTTGCTCATAGCTACATTATAAACCGCAAAATTTTATTTTGCAAGATAATCTGCTAATGGAGTTTCTATCATTCCGTTGAGTGATTTATCCGTTTGCTTTAATTTATTTGAAACCGCATTTATTTCATCTGTCCATTGAAAGTATTTGTTAACATAAGCTTCACCTTTATTGAAATCTTGTGATAGTTGAACTTCAATAATTTCTGTAAGCATTTTTCTTGCAGTTTCAATCATTTTGTCAATATTAATATTAATTATACCCTCAGAGTTTACTGTTATTGCTTTTTCTTTTATGAAAAAGTATGCCTGCATTACAGTGCGGACTCTGTGAGCTTGGGATAATTCGGGTTTAGCCTTTAAAAAGCAGTTTGCACCAAAGGTTACGAGTATTTGTTTCTTTTCTTCTTCCGTATATACTCCCGCTTTTGTCAAACAGTCTAATAGCGCTAAAGAGCCCATATCAGCTTTGTTTTCTTCAATAATATTTTTGTATTTCCCTAGTGCTTCCGTTCCTGATTTTGGGCCTAGTGAGTGCACATTTTCATGCCCTATCGTAAACCAATGGTCAGCTTCAGGGTTGTAATATTTATGTAATTCTGGGTTTAATGTAGCATTTAATCGTTTTTTTCTGCGCTCAAGAGCTTCTGGGGAATTACTTGTTCTTACCTGCCTATGGTATACGTTTCTTCTGCCTCCGCCTATAGTTAAAGACAGCTTATCATTGTTCGGAAGATTTTGGGCAATAGTAATTCCGCCTCTATAGGAACCCTCATCGCCTCTAAGTGAAACTATATCAACGTCAACCATAGTTTGAAGGTTATCATCATTAGAGGAAATATTTTGTTCATATTTATCTTTTAACGGCATATTTTCTGCCATTAACGGGAGATAATTTTTTACCTTTAGTAAGTCTTGAGTCCCTTTTTTATTGACAATTCCAACTCTTATCCCTATTGAGTCTTTAGAGGTCGGGGTTATATTGTTTTCTTCAAGCAGTTTTTTTAACTCCTCATCTTCCATAACGCTTCCCGTTAAAAGGTCTGCGTATTGCTCGCGCGAGATTGTAAATTCAAGCGGAGTATCTTGTAATGCCGCCCATTTTTTATCTGCATAAGCGTCAAGCATAGGGTTATTTTCTCTTAATGCTTTAGCCTGCAAGTTTAAATATTCATTGAAATCTTTATTTGTTGATGTTTTTGAAGCCAATTCAAGTTCATCTGCTATTTTATTAAATTCATCCTTAAATTCTTCCGTATAGTCAAAGGCTTTTAGTTTATTTCCGTTACGCTTTACTATAGTTCTTTGATTTAATATTTTTTCTACTTCTTCTTTTTCGCCGTTTTTTAGCATTTCTTTTAAAATATTATGCAGTTCATTTTTTGAAAGGTCAGCGGGGTAAAATGCTTTGCCGTCGTTTTCTTTTGCACCTTTCATAAGTATAACTGGTTTTGATTCTGAGTCTATTCCTATTATGCCTAATTGAGCATTAAATAAGATTTTTGTGAGTTCCGCCTTATTGTTTCCTTTTTTTATTTCTTCATCAAGGTAATCTCTAAACGGCAGATTTAATTCGTTATCCTGCTTCATATATATAATATTTGCAATATTTGCAGCTTTAACTAAATGTGAAAGCGCTTGTTTATCGCCTTCGTTCAAAGAATTGTATTCCTCACAGTCCTCTTTTAACATAGGTTTTCTAATTAAATAATCTTTATGAGTTCTTTTTTCAAGTTCTTCTATAGATAAATTCAGCTCAAATTGCATAATTTGCCCCCTTCTGTAATTTAAATAATAAATTTATTGAGCGTAGCTGTCAAGAAGAACAGTATCAGGCATTTCGTAGTATTTGCACGAGGGGCAGAATTTTTGAGAATAATATTTTCCGCTTTCACCAGGAAATCTTGATGAATAATTAGAAATTATTTGCGAGGGATTATTTGATTTCTTTATACAAAAAGTATTAGCTTTTACTGTTTTATCTGGGAGCTCAATCTCAATAAAGTCGTTTTTTGTATAACTAACGGCAACTGCCTTTTTGCCCTCATTAAAATAATCGCTGACATAGTTATTTGTCCAGTATAAGTTATTTGCTGGTGAAATTTTTAGTGTTTTTATAATCCCTGCCAGTTCGGGAATATTTGGAAGTCTACCGCCATTTGCCCCGCAGTATGCATTCTTTTCATACATTGTTTTTTGTGCAGGCTCAGGAATTATGAGTTCAAAGGCAGGCGAGCAAAAGCTTTGACGCCATATCTCTCTTTGGTTTTGCATTGATATATCTTTGTAGTCTGTAAATGGGAAATAGCATAATCTAATATTTTTTAAATCATAATTTACTTTTGAGTATAATCTAGTATCTGAGGATGCATAATACGGGTTTGCTTTTTGGAAAGAATTATATACATATCCTTTATCCATTAAATCATTAAAAACACTTATTGGAACATGCTTAATACTGAAATTAACAAAGGAAGCCTCTTTCTTTAATGTGTAGTTTATATTATCCTTTTTCTGAATTTGCTGAAAACTTGGCATATTATCTTTTATTATTTTTGGTGGAAATTCAAAAGGCAATCCGTTATTAGTTTTTGTAGACTGCGTATTTTTTGCTGTCTTTATTTTGTGGAAATAGTTTTGTTTTATTACATATTTATAATTGTCGGCGCTTGTTACGCAATAAAGCGTAGGTGATATATCTTTTGGTTTTAAAATTATTTCATAAGACATATTTTTGAAATGGAGTACAAGCGGATGTTTGCCTTCTTTATCACTTGTCCAGTAGTATTGCTCCCCAAAAGTATCAAACCTGTTAAAGATAATATTGTAAATTTCAAGGTGAGTTGGAATTCTAGCATTCATGGAACGGCAAAAATCTTCTGCCTCAAGATATCCTCTAAACTTAAATCCGTCAGAGGTATAATACAATGGTAGTGAAATTTTTTGGTTTGAGAGTATTCGCTCTCTGCCTGGTCGCAAATTTGAGTAGCTTAAATATTTTCTTGAGTATTCAATCGGTAATTTTTTAGCTCTGTACTTATCTTTAACTATGTAGTTATCAGTAATTCCTGCGATAAATTTATAAATTATATATATTAAAATAAGTATAATAAAAATTAATATAATGGTATCTATTTTTCGTTTTTGTTTTGATTTAAAAATCGGGCGATTTTTTCTTTAAATTGTTC
>CANQRT010000177.1 GCA_947626325.1 Candidatus Gastranaerophilales bacterium
TCTGCTTCTTCTTGGGGAAGGTTAAAACCAGTTGTTTTATATTCATCATACATGGATTTTTCACACGCTGAAAGCTCTTTTATATCTGCATTACAGAATATAAACACTCTGTGATAATCAGAGGAATTAACCAAGGTATCAAGCACGGTATTTATTTGCTCCTCTGATATTACGGTTTTACTTGAATCAGTTTTATTATCTATTTTAGAAACCGTCATAACTGCAGGATGTTTGTTTTCTCTAATCCAGCGGCAGTTTTGGCAATTGCAATCCTCGCGCCCGTCTTCAAGACAGTTTAATTGACGTGCAAGCTCAAGCGCAATCGCATACTGCATATATACGTTACTTCCATATAAAATAACCGAATGAAACAACCTTTTTTGTCCAATTGCAGTTTTAAAAAAATTCATTAAATATGGGTATTTATTATCTAATACTTTATTCATACTAACTTAATAACGCCAATTCTAATGCGGTTTCACTCGATAAAGTCTGCCCTGTTTTAATTTTAAATTCCGCATTTATTAAATTTTCCCGTATTGCAAGCAGTCTGTCAAGCGAGGTTTTTTTCAGCTTTTCTTGAGTTTTCATTACAATAAATTCGTGCAGCTTTAATTTTAACGAAATATCTTTAGCACTCATTTTCTTTTCATTGCTTTTTATAAATATAAACCTTTGAAAATTACTCTGCAGTACCGAAAATATTTCAAGCGGATGACGTTTCTCTGTTAATAAACTGTACTGTTTTAACACTTCATTTTTATTCCCTTGAATAATTAAATCCGCTAAAATAAATACATCTTCACTACTTGTGCAATACTTTGCTATTGCTGATTTATCAACATTTTTATTGGGATGAAGCGCAGTTTTTAATTTTTCCAATTCGCTGTCAATTAAAGTTAAATTAGCCCCCAATTGCTCTATTAACAAGGAAATCCCGTCAGAAGAAATTGTTAAATCTTTTTCTTTCGCCATTTTAGCAATTTGAGCATTTAATTCTTTTTGATATGTTCTAAATTGGGCAAACTCACGCACTTGCGAGTATTTTGAAAGCGTTTTGTAAAACTTTTTTCTTGAATCGGGCTTTTTATTTTCATCACGAGAAATTTTACAAACAAATATTATATTAACACTATCACTTAGCGATTTTAGAGCAAAATCAATACTCTCAATCTGTTTATCATCCAAACTTAACTTATTTCCGACAAGATATTTATCAATATTTATAAGCGTTAACGAGCTTCCAAACATTAAAGGAGTTCCTTGCAGAGCCTCTATAAGCACATTAAACGGCGGATTATCGAATACTTTATATGCCATAGACATAAAAGAAACATCAAGAAGCTCATTTTTCAGCTTCTTGATTTCTTTTTCCATTAAATATTCTTCCTGTCCGTAAAATAAAAATACAGCCATAAATTAATCTTCAATCAATAAACTTGCACCGATAACACCTGCAGTGTTTCCAAGTTCAGCATGAACAACCTCAACACAAGCCCCTTGAATAGGCATTGTACGTTTTTTCAGTGTTTCTTTTATCGGAGTAAATAATAATTCACCCGCATCTGCAACGCCTCCGCCAATAACGATTTTTTCAGGGTTTAACAAATTAACTACACTTGCTAAGCCTACTCCAATATAGTTTCCGATTGTTTCAAAAATCTTTTTTGCAACCACATCACCTTGTTTTGCAGCCTCAGCTACAATATAAGGAGTAATGTCAGGGTTTGCAAGTTCTCTGTATTTCGTGCTTTTTCCACCCCTTATGTATTCTTCCGCCATAGCAACAATGGCAGGCCCAGATGCAAATGCTTCCAAACATCCTCTATCACCGCAGCCGCAAATGGGGCCGTTTTCCATTTGAAGTTTAATATGCCCGATTTCCCCTGCCGCATTACTTGCACCTCTTACAAGTTTTCCATTTACAATCAATCCCGAGCCTATTCCAGTACCAACCGTAATACATACCAAGTTTTTTGCCCTGCTCCGTAGTTTAACTCAGCAAGCGCAGCACATCTTACATCATTATCAACTTTTACAGGTATTGAAAATTCTTGCGATACTATATCTGCTATTGGAATATCTACCCACCCTGGTATATTTGGCGCAAGTCTAACAATTCCGTTATCGCAATCTATCTGCCCAGGGAAACCAAAACCAATACCTTCTATCTGGTCTTTAGTTACCTTAGACTCTTTCATTAAATTTTGGATAGCTTTTATAATGTTTGAAATTGTATATTCATACCCCATTTCAGCACGAGTAGGAACGGTATCAGAGTATGCAATACTGCCTGATTTATCTACAAGTGCAACTTTTACGTTTGTACCTCCGACATCAACCCCTATTCTGCATTTTTTCGTCATTGCCGACATCTTAACTCCTTAAACTATATAACTTTATCAATTAAACCGTATTCAAGCGCCTCTTGTGCAGACATATAATTATCACGCTCGGTATCAGCATATATTTTCTCAATAGTCTGCCCCGTATGCTTTGCTAAAAGAGTATTTAACTCCTTTTTCATTCTTAATATTTCTTTTGCCTCAATTTCAATATCCGTTGCCTGACCTTGAGCACCGCCTAAAGGCTGATGTATCATTATTCTTGCGCTTGGCAAAGCCATTCTTTTTCCTTTTGTTCCGCCAGAGAGTAAAAAAGCACCCATAGAAGCAGCCTCGCCTAAACATATCGTGCTTACATCCGCTCTAACATGGTTCATTGTGTCATATATCGCCATGCCCGCAGTTATTACTCCGCCTGGAGAATTTATGTACATCATTATATCTTTTTCAGGGTTTTCCGCATCCAGTAATAATAATTGTGCCACAATCGAATTTGCCATTTCATCATCAATTTCTTCACCTAGGAATATTATTCTTTCTCTTAATAATCTTGAAAAAATATCAAATGATTTTTCGCCGTTTGATGATGCCTCTATTACAGTCGGGATATAACTTAAAATCTTGCCTCTATCCATAAAAAACCTCGTTTCTATAACTATTATATACAAAATTAGAAAATTTATACAACATCTGATAAAATAATCTTAAATGATTATTGACGGAAATTTAATTGCATACGATTTTATGACGGATTTTAACGGGCCGTCAAGGCACTACCCAGTTCCATTTTACCCGTCGGGGCTGTATGACAAAGAACATCCAGAATATAAAAACGGCCCTGAGTCCAGCCAATATCCAAATCTTACTTTGCCTTGCAATTTATATGATGAGTC
>CANQRT010000178.1 GCA_947626325.1 Candidatus Gastranaerophilales bacterium
TTTAAGCTGTTTATGTACTCGCTTTTATCCGTTTTTAATATATTTATTGCTAAATCACTTATATATTTATTGTTTAAAGGATTTTCTACCGCCTTTAACACTGAAGTTATTATTCTGTATATTTTTTGTCTTTCGGGACAATCGCTTCTTACTTGCGTTTTTATACCGTTATTTTGGAAGTATTCATTATATTCATTCACTTGTGAGTTAAGCCTTAAAAGTATTCCAATTGAGGCTTTGGGGTTCTTTTTTTGTATTTCCTTTATTTTATTTAATATAAATAATTTTTCTTCAGCCTCCCTTTCAAAAATGGTAAATGCTGGTGTTTCTTCGCTTTTGGGGTTTTTATTTGTGCCTTGCATTTGAATATAATAAAAGGCTGTTTTTAAGTTTTCATCTTCATGTATTCGTTTTACAAAGTTATTTGCATAATCATAAATAGGTTTTGCACATCTTTGAGATGATGTCATCTCTATTTTTTTGTTGCTGGAAATAAATTCTCTAAAACTGCCTGTATCACTGTTTGTAAAAGTTGAGGTTATAGCTTGATTTATGTCTCCGCATCTAATTATATTTTTATATTTTCCGCTCAGCATATTTATAAGCTGTTGTTGGATTTGCGTTGAATCTTGCGCTTCATCTTCTATTATGTACCTGCATATATTTTGGTAATAATTTAATATTTCAGGATATTTTTTTAATATATTGACCGCATAATACAGCATATCGTCATAATCTATTAGATTATTTTGTTTTAAAGTAATGTTATATTCATTATAAAAGTTTATAAAATCTTTTATTTCCTTGTATTTTGATGTGATTTTTCCGCCCGATTTTGACAATTTTACCGTGGATATACATCTTAAATAACTTTCAAAATTGTCATCATTTATTTTGTTTTTTAACATTAGTTCTTTAATTAATTTTTCTTTTAAATTATCGTCGCAGATTTGAAAATTTTCATCTAACCCAGCTTTTATATAATTTCCGTTTTCTTTTATTATTCTTAGCGCAAGACCATGTATTGTTGAAATATTTGGTAAATCCAAGCAGTCAGGCATGGCAGATTTTAGTTTTTCTTTAAAGTTTTTTGCTGCCGATTCCATATAGGTTAATACAAAAATGTTCTCGCCTTTAATACCTTGCTGCATTAGTTTTATTATTAATAATAGTAATATTGTAGTTTTTCCTGCTCCTGGAACAGCCATTATACCAAGTTTCCCTTTTTGGTAGTCAAGCACATTTTTTTGGTCATCTCTAGGGGTAATATTAAAGCTGTGATTGTTTTTGTTTTCATTTATCTCTATATAATCCGTTAACCCTGAATAGTTTTCGTTTCCTGTTGTATCATACAAGCTTGAATACATTATTATTTCTTTTTTAGCGAGTAAAATTAATTTTCTTATTATTCTTGCGCTTTTATCTCGAGTTAAATTTATATTATCTTCAAGTGTAAATTCGCTTTTTGTCCAATCCCTGCTATAAACCCATGAATTATAAATTGTTCCTGTATCTTCTTTTATCCATTCATTGCTCGATATATCAAGCCAGAATTGGTATTTGCTTTCTATTGAAAAGTCAATTACTTTTTGAGGCGAGGCAATAATAATGCTGTCGTTCTGTATGTCTATAGTATCAATCGGATTTTCGCTTATTATGCTATTTTCAGTTTGTATTATAAATTCTTTCGCACTGTTTTCAATAACTTCAGTAAAAGCAGTTTCAAAACTTTGAGCCTCTTTATATAAAAATTCATAATTCTTTTTATTAAATTCTGCACCAAGATTGTCGTATATAATTTTTATTTGCTCGCTAATGCTTTCTTTACTCGTCTTTAACGAATTTATTATGCTTAAAAGCTTTTGATATTTTGTGTTATAAATTTCACTATTAAAATCATAAGCTGTAAGCTCTTTATTTATTGAATAATTTTGTAAAATTTTAATATTACTTTTAAACGGTATTTTTAGTAAATTTATCAATAGATTTTTTAATTCAAAATCTTTTAATTCTATATTGTTAGAAAGCTTTAAAACGGAAAGTATAAATTTTACATCTTGATTATCGCTCAGTTTTTCGTTCCCTGATATTAACGTATAATGTATATTCTGAGCAGAATTAATTGTATCTTTTAAAATATCATCAATAACAGGGGTAACAACAGTGATATCAGCTGGATTTACACCATGGTTTAATAGATTTTTTACGTCTGAAACCATTTTATTAATCATTTCAAGCCGTCTTACGCAGGAATTAACTTTTATATCGTTAATTTTAGTTTTTTTACCCGCTATTATATTTGTGAATAATTCTTGGGCTGTTTTATAAAACGGTTGATTACAATTAATTTTAATAATTTTGGGATTATATTTGATTTTAAACTCATCAATCGCTGACTTGTAAGCGCATAAATACCCGCATCTTGAGCTTCCGTCTTTATCATAAGTTATGTAATATTCTTTTAAATTTGGCATTAACGCATAAACTAACTGCCAAAAAGCGTATGGATATTCATCTGCATCATCAATGATTAAATAACGTATATTCTTAAAATAATCGGTGTTATTATAAATAGACGGTAAAATTGCCATTTGCCTTAAATAATCAAAACTTTTGAGCTTAATAGTCTTAATTTTATAATCATCAATTGCTTTTTGAGCATCTTTATAAAAACTTTCATTTAATATTTCCGCTCTTTCAATAATTTCTTTGTTTGTCAGCGCATTTTGCACAATTAACGAATACCGTCTGAAAAGCTGGTGGAGCAAATTAACTTTTGATATGTAATCGCTGAAATCTCCCTCTTTTATGCTTTGTTTAAATATATACTGGGATACATCAAGTCCGCATAAGTTCGCTTTATACCCATTTTTAGATGTTTTGGTTAATTTCGCAATATATTCCCCGTTATCAAGAAAGGTATTATAACAAAGTCCAGCAAAAGTTAAAATCTTTAGCTTATCATTATTATAATCGGGCATGATTTTCTTTAATTCTTTAATAAGACATGCCTTTTTGTATGAATTTAATACAACTGTAAGTATTATGCCGTCATTATTTGCACTCTGATATATATCTCGG
>CANQRT010000179.1 GCA_947626325.1 Candidatus Gastranaerophilales bacterium
AACAATAAAGTTTAATTATCTTTCTGAAGAAAGGAATAAACTGATTAAATCATTAATTTGAGTTATATGCTGTTGATAGTCTTGAACAGCTTTTTCAAATTGCATAATTTGAGTTTTATACTCTTGAATTTTAATCATATATTCTCTTGTAGAGCTGTTTAATTCTTCTTGGAACATTTGAGCTTCTTTTAAAACAGTGCTTATCGGCATGCCCATTGCTTCAAATGTTTGCTTAATAATTTGAGCTCCAGTTTGTTTTGTAACACCTGCAGGCAATCCCATTATTAATTTTCTTAATGTTGCAACATTTGCAGGCATGCTAACTTGTGAAGAAGCTTCTAATACAGTTTTTTCAAGTCTTTCTTTTGTTAATGGAGTCTTTGTATAATATACTGCTTCATTTTGATTAAATTGAATATTTGGTATATTATTTTGAACTTCTTGCTCATGTTCGGGGATATTAAACAAAGGCTGATTAATAATATCATCATCATGAGGTGTTTCTTCTGCTTCTTCAGCTTTTTCAACCTCCTCAATTTCTTCAACAATCTCATTATCATTATTATCAACAGTTGTTTCATTAAAATTAAATTTCATATCTTCCTCATCTGTTAAAGGAAGATTATTTCCAACAACAGCAGGTTCTTCTTCTATTGGACTTATATCTGCTTCAGCTTGTCTTTTTAATGCTTCAACTATCTTTTTTCCTACACCCTCAGGGAGTTGATTTCTGGTCATAACATATTCCTTTTTATTAGTTTATTTTATTATATAAAAAACATAAAATTTAGTACACAAAATATTTTTTTCCAAAACTTTCTTTATCCGAATAATATTTTATATCATTAACCTTTATTAAATGCCAGCCATATTCTGTTTTAACAGGAGCTGATACTTCATTTAAATCCAAATTAAAAGCTGCTTGTTCAAACTCAGGAACAAGCGTTCCGCGTGATTTATAGCCAATATTACCTTTATCATTCTTTGTATCATCTTTTGAATAATCTTGAGCCATTTGTTCAAATGATTTACCCTCTTTTATTTGATTTTGTACATTTTCTATTTGTTCTTTTGTATCAGTTAAAATATGACTTATTTGTATTTCTTTTTTATCAAAACTGCTATGGTGATACGCAAAAGGAAACCAGCAGGCAAATAACGTTAATATTAAGCAAAAAATATTTAAAATAATCTTCATTCAAACCTCAATATTCTTTTAAAATTATAACTCAAAATAAATTTACTGTCTAAAATTTATTAATTGCTAGAAGTGCGCTTCCTATCATGCCTGAATAATTTCCCGCTTTTGCAAGTTTTATTTTAACAGGTGATACTACAATTTCCGCATTAATTGCATTTTCTATTTCTTTTGTATTAATAAATTTACCCATTCCACCTGAAATAATTATACTTTCGGGATCAAAAATATTAGTTATGTTTATTAAACCTGTTATTAAATCATTTTTCCAAATAGAAAAAACTTTTTTTGAATATTCATCATTTTTGTTAATCCCGTCAATAATATCATAAGTTGTAATATCTTTAGGATTTTTAGTGTTAAAAATGCTTTTTTTAAAAATCTTATCCGTTTGTGCAACTTCTTCTGCCGTCATTTTAAGCCCCGAGCCTGATGCATAACTTTCAAAACAGTCTTTTCTTCCGCAGGTGCAGACTCTGCCTCTGCCGTTTATTTTCATACTGCCGACTTCACCAGCCCTGCCAGATTTACCGTGAATAAGTTTTCCCTCAACAATAAACCCGCCTCCAACTCCTGTTCCTAGAGTAATTGTTATAGTATTTTTATCACCCTTGGCAGCTCCAATTTTATATTCTGCCCAGGCAGCGCAATTTGCATCATTTTCAACAAATACTGGTTTTTTACTGAGTGAAGAAAAATCAAGTTTATTATAGCCATAGGGCATATTTGGGGTTGATGACTCCACTTTTGTATTATCAATATTTACCGCACCTGCCGTCGCAAATGCTATCATATCAATAGTTTCTTCGTATTTAGTTATTATATCTTTAAATAGTTTTATTAATTCTTCAATTTTTTTAGGCGTTGAATATTTTTCTATATCTCCAATTATTTCACCATTTTCATTAATAACAACGCAGGTTATTTTAGTACCGCCTGCATCTATTGCAAGTACTTTTTTCATATATTCCTCTCACAAAATCTTTTGGTTATTAATTGCGGACGAGTTACCGCAGAACCTATTACTACGCTGTACGCACCAAGAGCAAAAGCCATATCAACTTCCATAGGTTCCCATATTCTGCCCTCAAGTATTACGGGGCAATCAAGTTCTTTTGCAAGTTTTGAAAGTAATTCAAAATCGGGAGTATTTTTCACCATAGGCGAATTTTGAGTATACCCTGAAAGCGTTGTGGATATAATATCAAACCCAAGCTCTCGAGCCTTTATTCCCTCATCAAAGGTTGATATATCTGCCATAGCGAGTTTATTATTGCTTTTTATATATTTAAGAATTTCCTCTAAACTTTCTTTTGGTCTTGGTCTTTGAGTTGCATCAGCCGCTATAATATCGGCATTTGCATTTATTAATTCATCAACTTCTTTTAATGTAGGAGTTATATAAACAACTTCTCTCCAATTTTCAGGCAGTTTATCAGGCTTTGTCAGCCCTATAACAGGCACATCAAAAAGTTTTTTTGCATTAGCTACATCCCTTGCACCCGCAAGCCTTAAACCTTTTGCACCTCCATTTATAACGGATTTCATCATTGCTGTTAATACAGTTTCATCATATAAAGGCTCATCAGGCATTGCCTGAACTGATACTTCATTTTTTAGTTTTTCTATTATGCTCATATTTTTTATTATATATTATTTTTCTTATTTTTTATTTATTATAAACTTTTCATTTATAAGATTATTAAAATTTATATTATTTAATTCATCATCAGTAAAAACACCGCCGTTAGCTTTAAATTCTTTATTTACAGCTTCTTCATCGGTTAACATATAATTTACATTAATTTTTTTTATAAAATCAAACTGATTTATA
>CANQRT010000180.1 GCA_947626325.1 Candidatus Gastranaerophilales bacterium
CCGTCTTTTGATATTATGTATTCAGTTTTATTTGTTATTCTTTCAATTAATTTATATATGTGTTTATCTTTGCAGGCTTTGGGCCATACAAGTTTATATTCTTCTTCTTTTTTTATAAATATGTATATTAAATGTGAACTTATAAACCTGTCTATCATTTCTCCAATTAACGGTATGATATATGATAACTCGTACTGGCTTTCTATTATTTTGGCTATATCTTTCATTGCCTTGTAAAAATTCAGGCTTATCTCCATTTGCTCGTTCAACAAATAATTTATTATTGAACCTGAAATTAGCATTGAACTTATTTTTAAAATGTAGAAAAATTCTTTATCAAAAGTATTTTCCTTAATTTTTATTCTTATTAAGCCGAATACTTCTCCATTTGCTATTATGGGGTAATGTATTGTATTTATTTTGTTTATGTCTGCTTGAATTGAATTTATTTCTTTTTCCTCAAACTCGCAATTATATTCTTGCTCATTAAAATAAAATGTTTTTCCCTTTTTTATTGAAAAATTTGCATAAAGAAAGTTTATTAATTGATTTTCCTTTAAATTTTCCTCTAAGGCAGTTTCATGGGCAAAATCTTTTAGTGCCATATTGTTGTTATCCCAGATTATGTACCTTATTTCTTCAATGTTTAAATAATCCTTGAATAACTTATCTATAGAGTTTGTAGTATTTATCGGCGATAGCTTTTTTCTTAGCAGAACCGTTAATTTATTTAAAAATTCTAAATTATTTCTTTTTTTCATATTAAATTTCTTCAAATTGTTTTTTGTAAGTACATTTTAAAAGTTTATCCATATCAAAATCTTGAGGAATTACTTTACCTTTTGAATAAATAATTTCGTCATTAGAAAGAGAATTTACGTCGTTTCTGTTTATAAGATAATCGTATCCGCCTTCTTCGCTAATAATTCTCCTTTTTATTTCTGCAATTATTCCGAAAATGTATTTATTTTTGTTATCTTTACCATTGTAATCTAACAGCATTATGGATTTTTCAAATTCGGTCAAGGCTTCTTTGTTTAAATTCATACTTCTTAAAAGCAGGGCGAAATTATAATGCGCCTCAAAACTTCTCGGTTTTATATTTATAGCCTCGCAATATTCAAGAGCTGCTTTTTTATAATCACCTAAAAGATGATTTGTTAATGCGTGGTTATAGGTATTATCATAATCATTTTTTAAATAATTTTCGGCTTTAGTATAAGCTTCTTCCGCTTTTTTTAGGTATTTTACGGATATAGAAGTTCTATCTCCCATATATACGGCTTTACCTCTATATGCCAGTCCCATGTTGTAATATGCAAGTCCTTTATTTACCTTTGTAGTTTCTTTATTATTAAATATAAACGGAATATTTATTGTAAATGGATTAGTGTTAACTACTCTGCCGTATTCCTGTATTGCTTTATCGTAATCTGCTAATTTTTCAGAGAGGATTATGCCTAAATCCATTCTGCAAACCATAAAGTTAGGATTGTATCTAAGTGCCTGTTCATAAGCATTTACAGCTTCATAGTAATTTTCAAAACTTACATATATATTACCTAAATTACAGCCTGCTCTTGAATGTGCAGGATAATGCCTTAAACCTGTTTTATACATATCAATTGCTTTTTGGTATTTCTTTTGTCTATAGGCTTTATCTCCTTTATTGACGTAGTAAAAACCAATGCCTTTATGGACTTGCCTGTAATACCAATCACGGCAAAAATACAAAGATGCTATAAATGTAATCAGAAGAATACATGCAAGCACCTTTGTTACTTTTAATTTAAGCAGTTTTATTATAAAATCCACTTTTTACTCCGCATATTGAGTTATTATGTATCTATATTTGTTGCGTATACTGCGTTATTTTCTATAAATTCACGTCTTGGTTCTACGTTATCGCCCATTAATACGTCAAACAATTGGTCTGCCATCATTGCATCTTCAATTGTTACCTTTAATAAGGTTCTGTTTGCAGGATCCATTGTTGTTTCCCAAAGCTGTTGAGGCATCATTTCTCCCAGTCCTTTGAACCTTTGTATACCTACGCCTTTTTTACCTCTTTCTTCGATTATTCGTTGAAGTTCGGTAAATGAGGTTATTGTTAAATCTTCTGTTCCTGTATTAAGATTTAATGTTTTTTCTTCTTCAAATAAGAACTCTCTTATTAAAGGATAGGTCGATTTGATTTTTACAAATTCGTTGGACTTTATAAGGCTTTGAGTAACTGATACAGGCTCTGTTTCCTCGCCTAAATCTACTTTTATTGAGTATTTGCCTGTTTCTGGATTTTGTTTTAAACTTACCGAATAGTCTTTTGCCTCTGTAATTCCGTAATTTTCTGCGTGGTCTTTTACATAGTGTTGAAGGTAAGCTATTATTTCTTCCATTCTATTTGGGTTGTCAAAATCCTCTGGAGTTATTTCTGCTCTTACAAGTCCTCTTATTACAACAGAGGGAATTGCGTTAATTATCGGGCTGTTAAAGGAGTTATAATATCCTGACATATTTCCGATTAATGAAACTAATGCTTCATTTGAGCATACTTTATCTTTTGAATTATCACAAAGTGTAAGTCCTAAAGTTCCTCTTTCTCTCAACGTTTTATCTAATGCTCTGTCGTCATAAAGGTATTCGGAATTTTTACCTATCGTTAATTTGTATAACGGAGGTTGAGCTATGTATATATAACCGTTATCTATCAGCGGTTTTGCATATCTGAAGAAAAATGTTAAAAGCAGTGTTCTGATATGAGCTCCATCAACATCAGCATCAGTCATAAATATAATTTTGTGATAACGCAGTTTATCTATATTAACGTCGTCTTCATTCTTGCTTATATTAATTCCTATTGCTTGAATTAAAGATTGTATTTCGTTATTTCCGTATATTTTATCAAGTCTAGCACGTTCTACGTTTAAGATTTTACCCCTTAAAGGCAAAATTGCCTGAAACATTCTATTTCTGCCCTG
>CANQRT010000181.1 GCA_947626325.1 Candidatus Gastranaerophilales bacterium
CTTCTTGTGCAAGCATTATTACTTTTATAGCCTTTTCGGTAAAACGTTCAAACATTGCTTTACTTCTCCTAATAAGACTCTTATATTAAATATTTTACACCATAATCAAAATTATACAATCGCTTTATTATAAATCTCTTAGTTTTATTTCTGCAGGTTTATATCCTGCTGATACTTCCAGAGTTTTTTTGTATTCTGCTTTGGCTTTTTCTATTTCGTTCTTCTTTTCATATATCATACCGTATATGTAATGTGTTTCAGGGTCATTATACGATATATTAAGGCTTGCTTCTATAAACTTTTTGGCAGTGTCAGTTTGATTATTGTTTAATAAAACTCTTGCTGTATATTTGTATATTTCTCGATTGAATTTTTCTAAATATGTAATCTTTTTTATTATTTTTTCTATTATTTCTGTTTGATGATATTTGAATAACATTTCTAAATCCTGTTCGTAATAATTTCTTATTTGAAAATACGTTGGAATTATATTTGTATCATCATCTAATATAATATTAATTATGTTGAAAAGCCAATTAGCAGCTGGAGACGAGCCTTTTATTAATGTTAAAATTATCTTAGCTTCATCAAGTTCGCCAGTTAAAAATTTTACATAAGCACAGCCAAACAAATTTTCAGCTTTATTAAAATATACAATTGCCTTTTCAGGCTCGATATTTTGCATTGCTGTTTTTGCTTTAGTGTTATATTCTTTTTCAGCACCTAAAAAATTGTTTTCCATTATACCTTATTTTGTGCAGGAGTTGAATTGATTTCATTTTGCTTCATTTTAGCACGTTCCTGCATAATGAAATCTCTTGCACTCGGATGTATATTGTTTGAATATGCGCCTTTTATTAATTTATCAATTTCTGTATCAGTTTCACTTTTTGGTGCTTCTTCTTTCTGGGTATTATATTCAGCCATAAATGATACAGGATCGGCTTTTAATTTTTTTATTTCATCATAAGTAAATTCTTTATATTTGCATTTTTCATTAGTTTCCATACACATTTCTGCTTGAATTGCATAAGATGTTAATGCGGGAACTGTATTTAATTCAATTGTTTTATTAAATGCTTCATGAGCTTCTGTTGTCATTCCTATTTCCATATATGAACTTGCAAGGTAATACCAAGCTACTGCACTAGTTTTGTCATTTTCAGTAAATTCTTTTAAGTCAGAAATACATCCCACATAGTTTTTTTGTTTGTATTTGCTTATCGCACCTTTTATTATTTTATTATCACTACTTTTAGAAGTGCTGGCAGCTTGTACGCCAATACCAAATACTCCTGTGATTGTTAATATAAGAATTGCCAATAAGATTTTTTTCATACATTTTCCTTTAAAACAATTGAATTTATCAAAACTAACCTAATATAGATTATATACCCATTTTTTCAAAAAATATAGTATTATACATTTTTTAAATGAAATCTTTTATTTTTTTTCATATTTTTAATGTAATTATTTCAATAAATACTATATTAACATTTGTAACAAAGGTATAATGTAATATGTAATTGTTTAATATTCATTTTGTTGATGTTCATAAACGGAGGAGAGATGAAAATTAAAATTAAGGAAACGGTTAAGGCTAAAAAAGGCTGGAGCTTGTATAAACTTGCTCAGGTGCTTGATTTGCCTCAGCAGACCGTATATTCTTGGGCTAATGGCAGAACTCAGCCAAGTTACGAAAATATGGACAGATTATGTGAAACAATTTGCTGCAGTGTAGGTGATTTATTTGAAGCAGAGCCTGTTCAGCAAAAATTAAACCTTGCTGTTAATCAGTAAGATTAAGTTCCCTGTGTGCGTCATTTGTGATTTTTATGACGCTTATTTCCCTGTTTACCTTTTCGGTAGTTAAATATATTAAATATTCTATGTTGCCTTTTTGTCCTTTTACGGGCGAAAAGGTTAAATCTTTTGTGTATAATCCTTTTTTAGCGCATTCTTCTATTACTTTATTTATTACTTGAATATGGATTTCTTGTTCTCTTACTATTCCGTTTTTGCCGACCTGCTCTTTTCCCGCTTCAAATTGAGGCTTTATTAATGATACTATCTCTAAAAAATCTTTTTTACCCAATTTTATTATATTTTCTATTACTCTTGTTATTGATATGAATGATAAATCCATTGTTATAAACTGGGCATACTCATCATTATCATCATAGATTTCCTTTTCCGAGCAGTTTTTTATATTAACTTTTTCTATTACTTTTACTCTATTGTCGGTTCTGAGTTTCCATGCTAATTGACCATAGCCTACATCTACACTATAGACCTTTTTTGCTCCGTTTTGAAGCATACAGTCCGTAAATCCGCCTGTTGAAGCTCCTGCATCTAAGCATATTTTACCGTTTAAATTAATATTAAATTCTTTAAGTGCTTTCTCAAGCTTATAGCCTCCGCGTGATACGTAGGGCATTGTTTTTATCTCAATTATTGTATTTTCTTTTAGTTCTAATGGATATCCTGATTTTGTTATTGTTTCGCCGTTTATTTTTACGTCGCCTGCCATTATTGCAGCCTGAGCTTTACTTTTTGTTTCAAAGTAGCCTTTTTCGGTCAAAATTTTATCAAGTCTTTCTTTTGTCATTAAAAATCAAATATCCTTTTTGCGTTTTTTGTTGTCTGGTTTTTTACTTCTTCAACATCTATATTTCTAATATCTGCTATTGTTTGAGCTATATATTTTAAGTATGCTGGAGAGTTTAGTTTGCCTCTAAAAGGTACAGGTGTAAGATATGGTGCATCTGTTTCAAGCAGTATCCGCTCAAGGGGGATTATTTTTGCCGTTTCTTTTAAATCTTTTGCATTTTTAAAGGTAACAACTCCACCTATTGCTATATAATAGCCTTTATCTACACATCTTTTTGCAAATTCGCATTTGCCAGAAAAACAGTGGAAAACTACAGTTTTTAAATCATAATCCTGCAATATATTAAAAGTATCTTCGTGAGCTTCT
>CANQRT010000182.1 GCA_947626325.1 Candidatus Gastranaerophilales bacterium
TGTTGAAAAAAGAAAAGCAGCAATAGTAAAACTTGCCACTCAAAAAGCAGAAGAAATAAACGCTCAAATAACAATCGATAAAGATTTGCTTGACGAAGTAACTTTTATTACGGAATGGCCAATTCCTGTTATTTGTTCATTTGAAGAAAAATATCTGCTTATACCTGAAAAGGTTGCAGTAACTGTAATGGCTGTACATCAACGCTATTTCCCTTTATATAAAGACGGAAAATTGTTAAATAAATTTATAACAATAAGCAATTATGTAGGCAGCGATTTTGACAATATAAGGGCGGGCAATGAAAGAGTTGTTAAGGCAAGACTTGAAGACGCTGTATTTTTTGTTCACGAGGATACTCAAAAACCATTAATTGCTTATCTTGATGATTTAAAAGGAGTAACTTTCCAAAAAGGGTTTGGTTCTGTTTATGACAAGACTCAAAGAATAATGACCTTGTCTAAATCTATAGCAAAAGAATTAAATATAGACTCTGCTCAAATTGAAAGATGTGCACTATTATGCAAAGCTGATTTAGTAACAAAATTAGTTTTTGAATTTACAGAGCTTCAAGGGTATATAGGGGCTGATTATGCACTTAGGAGCGGAGAAACTAAAGAAGTATCTCAAGGTATTATGGAGCATTACTTCCCCTTAAATGCAGATTCACAAGTTGCTCAGGGAATAGAAGGTCAAGTAATCGGTATTGCAGATAAAATAGATACTATTGTCACAGTGTTTGCAGACGGTAAGAAAATATCAGGTTCGCAAGACCCTCTGGGAGTAAGACGTGCAACTTTAGGTATTCTTAAAACAATCCTGCAAAAGCAATTAAAAATTAATCTTTCGGATTTAATTAAGCAAACTATAGATATACTTCCTGTTGAAGTTTCGGATAAACAAGCTCTTTACAAAAACATAAGAGAATTTTTTGAACAAAGATTAATTATAATGCTTTCTGATAAGTATAAACATGATGTTTTAGAAGCATGTATTAGCGAAAAGGATGTTTTAGCTGATTTACAAGACTTATTAACAAGATTAGAAATAGTTACTGAAATTATCAAACAAAATGATTATGCACAATTCCACGAAAGTATAAACAGAATAATAAGAATAATAAAGGACGAAAAGGACTTTGGACTTGTCGATAGCGCTTTATTAAATAATGAAAGTGAAAAATCGTTGTGGAAAATTACTTCTACAATTGATGAGCAAATATTATCATATAAGGATTTAGAAGAAAAATTAACTAATTTAATTCCTTACATTTCAGACTTTTTCGAAAAAGTGCTTGTAATGGATAAAGATGAAAAAATAAAACAAAATAGAATAAATCTTTTAAATATTATTAAGCAAAAATTTGCAAAAATTGCAGATTTTAGCAAAATTGTATTTTAATTAAGATTTTCTATAATAGCTTTAATATTGGGATTAGATACTTTTGATAAAGCAAAATCCACATCGGACTTGTCAATAATATCTAAGTGTTTTAAAGCACTTAAAGCCTCGCAAATAACAATCTCGTCGTTGCAATTTAAAAGCTCTCTGATTTTTTTACCCGCATTAGTAATATGAAATTCACTAATTACAGGCAGAACAGATAGTATTTCACATTTTGACTTTGAAAGCTGATTAATTACAAGTTCTTTTTGTAAATTCCAAAAGTCACTTCCCGCAGATTGAAGCAGTTTATATATTGAAGCAACTTCATATTTAGTATCTTTATCTTCATCAAAAATATACTCTTGATTTTCACAAAACAACCTAAACTTCATAAGGGCCTTTAAAAGCACCTGCGCTATTTTAGATGCAAGTAAATTTTCAGTTTTATTTTTATTGATGAGAAAATCAATCACATCAAACAATTGAGCTTGAAATATATCAGATACTGGCAATATTTCACCTAATCCTGAAAAAATATTATCAATAATATCAAGAGCATCAACTTCACTACTGGATAATAACTCGAGCAAATTAACAGCATAATATATCTGTCCTGCAATATTTTCTGCCAATTTAGAGGACTTCATTACTGTAATAATTTCTTTCAACGGATAATTCCTGTTGTATGCAGTAAAAAATTTAACAGCTTTAAAACGCTCAAAATCATCATCAGCAAACAAAGAGCTCAAAGCGATATCATAAGAAATATCATCCTGCATTTGTCCTAAAGCTTGAGCAGAATTAAACGCAAGATATTCATCATCAGAAAAGGCATACTTACTCAATGGTTCTAAAGCAACGGTATCAGGAATATAAGAAAAATATTTAGCTGCATAAGTTTTTTGGGCAATATTACCATTTTCTAAAAGTTCAAATATATCATCAGTTAAATCCTGATTAGCATGTTTTGCCAATATTGAAGCAAATAAATCATCATAATCAGATGAATAAATATCAAAAAACTTAATTAAATTTGTATAATTATCTTTATTTACAGCATTTTCAATGCGTTTTTCAACATTATTTTTAACAAAATCAAATAAAAAATCTGATTTTTCAACCAGCATTTTAAATAAATCAATACAAGAATTATTAACAAGAAAATTAGCAGCCTGCTCTGCTTTTATTTCATCTTTACCCGTTAAATTTTTCAAATATAACTCAAGATTTTCCATATATTTATTATAATTGCAAACCAGTTGTTTTACAACAAAAAACCCCCGATATAATCGGAGGATTTTTGTTTTTAAAAGATTTAAAATTATTCTACTGTTGTAGTTGTTTCTGTAGTTTCCTCACCGTCACCAGTAGTTGTAGTTATTGTTCTGGTTGTAGTTTTAGATTGTTGAACATAGTCATTATATAAACTGCAATCAACTTTTAATTCAATAAATACATCTTCATTAGCTCTTGCCTTGTAATTAACACCAGGAGTTAAGAAACCAGCATGTAAACCAACACCTGCACCA
>CANQRT010000183.1 GCA_947626325.1 Candidatus Gastranaerophilales bacterium
CCTTTTTATAGTAGGCATCGTAATACCCAGAACTTAAGGCATAAGTGCCAAGCATTATTCTTCTTTTAACCTCATCACCAAAGCCTTGAGCACGTGTTTTAACATACATATCATACAAATTTTCAACATTTTTTGCACGATATCCGTATTTTACACCGTCAAAACGAGCCAAATTAGAACTTGCCTCCGCCGTTGCAACTATATAATATACTGCAATTGAGTATTTTATAAGCGGAAGTGAAATTTCTACTATTTCAGCACCTTGAGATTTAAATATTTCCAGTGATTTTTTTACTGCTTCTGAAACTTCCTCTGATAGTCCCTCAGTGCATAACTCCTTTATATATCCGATTTTTACACCTTTTAAGTCATTTTTTAAATCTTTTGTAAAATCAGGCGGTGTTACAGATAATGAAGTTGAATCTTTTTCGTCAGGGCCTGCTATTACATTTAAAAGTAATGCAGCATCTTCAACTGTTCTTGTTATAGGGCCTATTTGGTCTAGGGATGAAGCAAAAGCAATTAAACCATATCTAGAGACTCTGCCGTATGTAGGTTTTAACCCGACTAAGCCGCAATAACTTGCAGGAAGTCTTATACTACCACCCGTATCAGAACCTAAAGCAACAGTTGCTTCGCCTGCTGCAACTGCTGCAGCACTTCCGCCCGAGCTTCCTCCTGGTACTTTATTTAAATTCCACGGGTTATGTACTATCTTAAATGCTGAATTTTCATTACTTGAACCCATTGCAAACTCATCAAGATTTGCTTTACCTATTATAGGTATTAAATTATTTTTTAGTTTCTTTGTTACTGTTGCATCATAAGGTGATATAAAATTTTCAAGTATCTTACTTGATGCTGTTGTAGGATATGATTTTAAATTAATATTATCCTTTAATGCTAAAGCAATACCCGCTAATGGCGGAAGCTGTTCATTATTTTTTATTTTTTCATCAACTTTTTTTGCTGTTTCAATTGCATAATCTTTGGTTAATGAATTGTACGCACCGATTTTTTCATCTGTATTTTCCACCCGTTCATACATTGCCTGCGTTAATTCAACAGCACTTACTTCTTTATTTAATAGCGCTTGTCTTTGCTGTGCTGACGGTTTTGTTATTAACTCTTTTATATCCAATTTTATATCCTCTCATGCTCTTTTTTATATTATAAACTAAAAAAGTTACTTTTTTTAAATCTAATGATATTATAATAAAAGAAAGGCTGAAAATTTGGCAATAATATCTGACGACGACAATATAAAACAGAATAAAATTAAAAACGAAGACACCATAGCTGAACAGATTTCCTATGATATGTCTTTTGAAGCAAATATTCGTCCTAAGCATTTTGATGAATATATTGGGCAAAGTGCATTAAAATCAACATTAAAAATTTCTATTGAGGCAGCAAAAAAACGGGAATTACCTTTGGACCATATATTATTTTACGGCCCTCCAGGACTAGGTAAAACAACATTAGCTTCTGTTATTGCAAATGAAATGAATGCTAATATAAAGATTACTTCAGCTCCTTCTCTTGAACGCCCTAGAGATATAATAGGACTTTTAATGTCTTTAAGTGCGGGAGATGTACTGTTTATTGACGAAATTCACAGACTTAATAAAATATCCGAGGAAATTTTATATCCTGCAATGGAAGATTTTTATATTGACATGACAACTGGAAAATCTCAAACATTAAAATCAATTAGAATACCAATTCCAAAATTTACACTAATTGGCGCTACAACCAAGGCAGGAGCATTATCGGGCCCTTTGCGTGACAGATTTGGAATTATTCACAGGCTTGAATTTTACTCTTTTGAAGAATTATCTCAAGTCATTGAAAGAACAGCTAAAATCCTTGAAATTGATATTGATAAAACAGGTGCAAACGCTATAGCTAAACGTTCAAGAGGAACACCTAGAATTGCAAACAGACTTGTTAAAAGAGTTAGAGATTATGCAATTGTTAAATCAAACGGCAGTATTGATGAAAAGACTGCAAATACCGCACTTGACATTCTGCAAATAGATAAATTCGGACTTGATAACACAGATAGAGCACTGTTAAAACTTATTGCAGAAAAATACTCAGGCGGTCCTGTTGGAATTGAAACGCTAGCAACTGCACTTGGAGAAGATGTTAAGACTATTGAAGATGTTTATGAACCATATCTTCTACAGCAGGGATTTATCCAGCGTACACCGCGAGGACGAAAATTAACCGAACATGCCTGCCGCTGTTTCAACATTAAAAATATTGATTTACAGCAAAGTTTGTTTTAACATCAATACTGGTAAATTTAAGGGCAAACAAAGTGAAAAATGCTTTAATTACAGGAGTAACGGGACAAGACGGAAGTTATCTGGCAGAACTGTTACTAGATAAAGGATATAATGTCTATGGACTTGTTAGAATGTCCTCTGTAGACAATTTATTCAGAATTAAACATTTATTAAATAATGGGAAATTTAAAATTTTATACGGTGATATGACTGATGAAGCAAGTCTTTTTAAAGCTGTTCAAGAAAGTTCACCAGATGAAATATACAACCTTGCAGCTCAATCACACGTAGGTTTAAGTTCAATGTTTTCAGAATACACAGCGCAAGTAAATGCACTTGGCGTATTAAGGCTTATTAATGTTATAAAATCATTAAAAATTGAAAATAAAGTAAAGTTGTATCACGCTTTAACTGCTGATATATTTGGTGTTAGTGATGAAGAAAAATTAAATGAAAATTCAGATATTAAACCTTTAACACCTTATGCCTGCGCTAAAGCTTATTCTCTTTGGCTTACCAAGAGCCATAGAAAACAGGGAATGTTTATTGTT
>CANQRT010000184.1 GCA_947626325.1 Candidatus Gastranaerophilales bacterium
GTTTCATCCAAATCCCAAATTACAAGTTTTATTTTTTTATAATCAATATCCATATTTTAACCTTTGTAAAAATTATAACATAATATAAAAAACCCCGCTATTTTGGCGGGGTTTTTACTATAGAAATTAAATTATACAGCGGTTAATTTAGCTGAATTTTCCAGTTTAAGTGTTTCAGTTGTTATATCGCAAACACTTGACGGCCCGAAGTATTGAATTGAACCAGGGAATATATATTTATCTTCATAAGCCCAAGCGGTTCTATTTTTTTCAAGTTCTTTAAATACTGGGCCATTAAGTTCAACTAATGCTTTTTTAATAACTGGTTTAAATTCGCCGTGGCGTTTTTCCATATTCATCATCATTGTTAAAGGAACACCGCCAGCTACCCATTCACTAGCGCTTGCAGAAAGGTTTTTAACCGATGATAAATAACCTGTTAAACCGAATTTTAATAGTGCAAATGCGTTATAGCCTAATGAATAGCAATAATCTGCATCAAAGTTTGACGGGAAGGCACATCTGCCTTCATAGCCGAAGAAGTGGCATTGAGCAGAGAATTTACCATTATAATTACCTTGTTTTTTCATTTCTGCTAATCTTGCACTTACCATTTCAATTAACAGTTTTTCAGTTTCTATTTTTGATACCTGTACGTTGCCATGGGGATCTCTATCCATTAACAATTGCTGTTTAATCATTGTTGGAAGTGAGCTGAATACTGCGCTGTCCTCAGAATTTAATTTTTCTTTTATAATTTCAAATTTAGCATTTTCTTCAGCATTTTTAAAGTTATTATCATTTTCAAGAGCTGCTAATGTATCATTTAAGTTTGATATCATTGATTTTATTTCAGGAATAAATTCAATTAAGCCCTCTGGGATTAAAGCAATACCGAAGTTTTTACCCATTTGAGCTCTTTTTGCAACAATTTCAGTCATATTATCAACGATTTGTTTTAAAGACATTTTCTTTTGTTCAACTTCTTCTGAAATTAATGTAATGTTAGGCTGAGTCTGCAATGCTACTTCAAGACCTACGTGGGTTGCGCTTCTTCCCATTAATTTAATAAAATGCCAATATTTTTTAGCACTGTTAGCATCTCTTAAAATATTTCCTACAAGTTCAGCGTAAGTTTTCGTAGCTGTATCAAAACCAAAAGATATTTCAATTTGGTCGTTTTTGAGGTCGCCGTCTATGGTTTTTGGACAGCCGATTACTTGAATGCCTGCATTATTTTTAACAAACCATTCAGCGAGCATAGCTGCATTTGTGTTAGAGTCGTCGCCTCCTATAATAACAACACCTGTAATCCCTAAGTTTTTGCAAACCTGCCAAGCCTTTTGGAACTGTTCTTCAGTTTCAAGTTTTGTTCTGCCTGAGCCTATAATATCAAATCCGCCAGTATTACGGTATGCATTAATTTTTTCGTCAGTAAATTCAATATATTTGCCGTCAATAATACCTGAGGGCCCGCCTAAAAAACCGTATAATTTATTTTCGCTGTTGGATTGTTTTAATGCATCATAAAGTCCAGCGATTACATTGTGCCCTCCAGGAGCTTGTCCTCCAGATAAAATAACGCCGATGTTTCTTTTTTCACCTATTTCTTTATTATTTGAGGTATTAAAAGTAACAACTGGTTTGCCGTATGTATTTTTAAATAATTCTTTTATTTGTTCTTGGTCTTTAACAGCTTCTGTCTTATTTCCCTCTGTCATAGTCAGATTATTAATCCCGCCAGCTAATGAACTTGGGAGTTTTGGCTGATATTTTAATCTTTCGATTTGAAGTGATGAAAGTTCTTTCATTTACTATCTCCATTCTTTTTTACCTTACGTGTTTATTTTATCACAAAAAATTTATCTCAATGACATAACCGTAAGGATAATTAAATTTTTTTGCTCATGGTTAATAATTTTTTAAAAAGGACAGTTTATGAGAAAAATTTTTACATTATTATTGTTTTTACTCTTTATTAATCCTGTTTTTGCTTTTGAATACAGTGAAAGTGACAAAGTAATGTTTTACAATGCTTTTCTGGACGGATATTTTACTGAAATGCAAAAGAGTATAAATAAACTAGATGTGGAGCAAAGTAAAAAAGACCAATTAATGCAGGACTTGAAAAAGAACACTAACAGGCAGGAGTTAGTGAATTCTTCTTGGGGATGTATACAAAAATACCCTATTCAGCAAATAGTATCAGCTGCCGTTATTTGCACAACAGAGTGGAACGGCAAGCAAGTAAGCCAAAATAAAGAGTTATATGATTTATTAAAATAATTACCATTTTAAGACAAATTCTTTAGGGGAGTATGATTTAAGGTATTCAAACATTTCATCAAGTGAATTTGCAATAAAATAGAGTGATTTTGTTTCTTCTTTAGCAAATTTATTTTCATAAATTGTATCAAACATTTTAAATAAATTTGAATAATAATTATCAAAATTCATAAAAATAACAGGTTTATTATGATAGCCTAACTGCTTAGCTACAAGGATTTCAAAGACTTCTTCAAAAGTGCCAAAGCCTCCTGGCATAGCGATGAAGCCGTCAGAGAGTTTTTCCATTGTTGCTTTTCTCTCTCGCATGTCTTTAGTAATTACCACTTGAGCAAGTGCAGGATGTTTTAATCCAAATGCTTCTATACGTTCTGGTATAACTCCCGTAACCTTTGCACCAAATTTAGAGGCAGTATCGGCAATTACACCCATCATCCCTACGACTGTACCGCCATATACCATATTATATCCATTTTTAGCTAGTTTTTCACCTAATTCACGTGATATTTCATAAAATTTATCT
>CANQRT010000185.1 GCA_947626325.1 Candidatus Gastranaerophilales bacterium
TCAATTGTAAGAGAATACCCTGATATATCTTCACTTGCATTTTGGGCAAGAAGGGCGAATATTCAAAAGTTGAAAGAAAATTATGATGTACAAAACAGGCTCGGACGAGGCTTGTGCTTTCATATAGCACCGTCTAATATTCCTATTAATTCAATTTTTTCTTATGTTTTTGCACTTTTAGCAGGATGTTCCAATATTGTAAGGTTGCCCAGCAAGGATTTTCCGCAGGTAACAGTTGCTTTAAGAGTTATTAAAGATATATTGAAAAAATATCCCGAAATTGAGAAAAGAACTGCTTTTGTAAAGTATGAAAGAGATGATGAAATAAGTGCTCATTTTTCAAAAATGGCGGATTGCAGAATGATTTGGGGTGGAGATAAAACAATATCAATATTTAAGCGATATGAAACAAAACCAAGATGTGTAGATATAACATTCCCTGATAGATATTCAATCTGTATAATCAATGCAGAAAGCGTTTTAAATACAGATGATGATAAGATGAAATTATTAGCTCAAAATTTTTATAATGATACTTATTTAATGGATCAAAATGCTTGCTCATCGCCTCAAATAATTTATTGGCAGAATGACAGCATTGAAGCTAGAAACAAATTTTGGAATTATGTTTTAACTTGTGCTAAAGAAAAATATATTTTACAAGATGCTGTTAGTGTTGATAAGTATACAAAAATTTGTAATGATTCAATATCTTATGATGATTACATTTCAAACTTTCAGAAATTTGAAAATCTTTTATATAGAATAGAATTGAAAAAAATAGATGAAAATATTACCGAATTAAGAGGCAAAGGCGGTTATTTTTACGAATATTCATTACCGAAAAGTATCAAACTGTTACTTATTATGGAATTGCCCCTGAAACTTTAAAAGATGATATAATAAAAAATAATGTAAAAGGAATTGACAGAGTTGTCCCAATTGGAAAAGCTATGGATATAGATGTAATATGGGACGGCCATAACCTTATTAATGAATTATCAAGGATTATAAGCGTTAGTTAAATATTTTAAAAGGGAAAAAATGGGTTTTGAAAATATATCAATAGGCACTGATATTGAAGAAATTGAGCGGTTTAATAATAAGTCAAAAGACACTGACAAAAATTTTTTGAACAGGATTTTTACGCAAAAGGAGCTTGATTACTGCTATTCCAAGAAAGTATATGCGCCTTCACTTTGCGCAAGGTTTTGTGCAAAAGAAGCTGTTGTTAAAGCTTTATCTGCCTTGAATATTCATGATGTTTTTTACGGGGATATTGAAATTTTAAATAATGATTGCGGAATGCCTTTTGCTTCAATATCAAAATATCCTGATATTAAAGTAAAGATTTCTTTATCCCATTCAAAAAAGTATGCTCAAGCAGTTGCAATAATTTGTTTAGAAAAGATTTAACGTGCAAATTTGTTTATAAGTACAATATTGGCAAGTTTTTTCAGATTTTTCTGGCGGGTTAAAATTCATTTTATCAATATTTTCATATACAAATTTTATTTTATTCTTAATTATTTCGTTATCTTCTTCAGTAAGTGTTATGTAATAGTTTTTGTCAGAATCTTCAGCAAAGATTATACCTGCTTTTGCTACTTTTGTATTGGGATTTAATAATTCAAATGCAAATTTGTAAAATCTCAGCTGGTTTAGATAATGCTCATAATCTGCGCCGTCTGTTATTTTATTCTTTGATTTAGCACTCCCTGTTTTATAGTCATAAAGCTCAAAAGTGCCGTCTGTATTTTTTTCTATTCTGTCAACAAAACCTTTTAGAAACTTATTTTCAAACGGAACGTGATTTAAATATAACTCAGTTGCATATATTCTTAATGGTGAAATTTGAGTAAAATTCTTATAAAATGCGGTAAGAGATTTTTCGCCTCTTAATGTAAATTCTTCTTTTTTATTAAGTGTTTCAAATTTTTGTTTATTTACAAAATATCTAAAATCTTCAATCATTTCAGATAAATCAGGATATGAGCCTTTTTCTTTTGCCTTTTTACTGCAGTTTCAAGAGTCTTATGAATAGCGCTTCCATAGCTTGCGTTATCGGAAGTATTTTCATATACGGGAATTTTTAATACTTCAGAGTATAAAAAGTTTCTGGGGCAGTTAATGTATGAAGTCATTGAACTCGGGCTTATAATAAATTCTTTTGTTCGGGCTTTAATTTCTTCTGTAAATGCTGTTTTATAGTCGTATTTGCATTTTGTTATTGATTGCGCTAATTCAAGAGCATAACTTTCCCTAGATAGTTCATGAGTGTATGTTTGGTTATATTATCATCTTCTGATATAACATTTGCAAGATGTGCGGTTAATTCCTGAGGGCTTCCGTCTATTGAGTTTGAGCAGGAGAGCATTAAAAAATGCTTTGCCCTTGTTATACCTACAAATAGCAATCTTAACTGTTCTGATTTTTTTGCATCTTCTATATCAACATCGATGTTATTTTTGTCTATAGGCAGTGTCATTGTTTTTGATATTCTTTTTCCCTCCCATTTTTTGGAAATTAAATTTGGAATAAAGACATAATCAAATTCCCTCCCTTTTGAGGAGTGTATTGTTAAAAGCTGTATTGCATTTTGAGTATATTCTTCTTTATCTATTAATATTGGGATATTACTTTCAAATGAATTTTCAATATGACTAATAAAATCAGCTAAAGACTTTGTCGGGTTACGTTTTAAAAGTCCTTCAGCTTCATCAATAATCTTTTTAATCGCATAAATATTTTCACTTCTATTTATTTCACAGTTAAGATAATATTTTAA
>CANQRT010000186.1 GCA_947626325.1 Candidatus Gastranaerophilales bacterium
CCTTACTATTTCTATACCTTTTTTTATAGGAGTGTAATTAATTTTTTCAAACGGATGAAATTTTACATCTATTATTATTAAAACTATTAGTATAGAAAATGTATAAAATAATATGTTTTTAATCTTAATATTCTTATCCATATATTAAATTATCCCACAAATTATCTTTATTTGTTATAATTATTTTATGAGAAAGTTATTGAAAGATTGTCTATATATATTTTTTGTAGTTGGGGTTTTGTTTTTTATAAGCGATTTGCCTTCATTTTCACGTACTTTAAAATTTGCACAGATGTCTGATATCCACTTTTCAACAGTAAAAGAAGACAACGGCTATAAACTATTATCAAAAACTAGACCGCTCTTAATTGACGCTATATCACAAATTAATAAAGAAAAAAATATTGATTTTGTTGTAATAACAGGCGACGGCATTGATAAACCAAATAAAGATGATGCAATTCAGCTTTTTGATTTGTTAAATACCCTAAACCGCCCATGGTATTTTGCTCTTGGCAATCACGATACAACAACAGACGGTTATTTGACAAAAACAAATTTTCTAAAACTTTTAAAAGAAAAAAATCCAAACTATACTTTTGACTCTACTTATTACACCTTTAAGCCTAAAAAGGGATTTAGACTTATAGTTTTGGATGGGGCAAAAAACAAAGGTTTTACATCTCACGGTATTCTGCCAAAAGAAGAACTTGATTGGCTTGATAACGTTTTAAGCCAATCGCAAAAAGATGTTGTATTAATTTTTATCCACTTTCCTCTCGTTACCCCTTACGATTCACCGCACCACGAAATTTTAAATGCAGATGAATATAAGGCAGTTCTTAATAAATATAAAATGCCTATTGCAATATTTTCAGGGCATTACCACATGACTAAAATATTCAAACGTGGAAATATTCTGCATGTTTCTACCCCTACCCTTGCAGGTTATCCAAACTCCTTTAGGATTGTTGAAGTGGATAACAGAAAAAATAAAGTTATTTTTAATTTTAAATTTATGGAAACTAATTTAAAAGATTTTCAAGCTAAAACTCGTTTGCTGACATTAGGCGGTGCAGGTTACTACGGTAAAGAACGTGACAGAAATACACAAATTATCATTGAAAAAAAATAACGGCGGATTTGCAAATATGATGTTTATAAATAAACTGATTTGTTTAATACTAACTGGATTATTTTTTTCCTTATCCTGCTTTGCAGAAGTTACTCCTATAAAAGCTGAAAATAACGCATACAGACACAATAATAAAGGTCTTTTATACCTTGAGGATAAGTATTACTACGGAGCAATTAAAGAATTTCAAATTGCTATTGATTTATGCCCCGATAAACAGGCAAGTGCTGTTTTTTATGTCAATCTCGGTAAAACTTATGAAGCTATAGGATATAATAATTTAGCAAGACCTTGCTTTGAAAAAGCTGTATCTTTAGACCCGCTTTGCTTTGAATATTATGTGAAAATGGCAGAAAATTACAAAAAATTAGGGATTGTTAATGAACAACTTGAACTTTATAAATCAAAAGTTAATTCTCCTTTAAATAATATCGTTATAGGACTTTTATATGTTCAAAAAGGTCATGTTACTACAGGAATAACTGTTTTAGATGATTTTTGCGATAAAGAACCTAACTTAATTATAACTGCAGGTGTAAAAAATTATATTAAACATTTAACTGAATTATAATAATTTTTTTCCGTGCGAGTCAGTTCCACCCGTTTTTATTAAATGATATTTATCAGCAATTTTCTCTACTGTAGTTTTTTTATGGAATTTAACAAATTTTCTTAGTCTTTTATATTTATAATAAACTTCAATTCCGTCTAAGCCCATTTCAACTAAATCTCTTACAAACTCATCTAAGGATAATGTCCAATAACAACAAGGATGAGCAAGTACTGCTATTCCGCCTGCTAGTTTTATCTTTTCTATTACTTCTTCAGGATTTCTCAGCGTTAACATTCTATATATTAATAAAGAACTCCCGATTTTATTTTTTGAATACAGGCTTTTTAAATCTTCATTATCCGTATCTATTCCGTAACCTAAAATATGTATTACATTTGCTTTGTATAAACAATCAAACTCAATACCTGTAATTAATGTATCTTCTTTTAATATGTTAGAACTGTAATAAGCATTCGCTGTATTATGGTCTGTAACAGAAAAAAAACTTAACGCACGAGTGTTTACTTGCTTTATTAATTCCGCAGGAGTCATTTTTCCGTCAGATTCATTTGTGTGAATATGTAAATCCACATTATTTTTGTAATCTTCTTCGTTTAGCGATTGTAATATTTTCTTTAATTCTTCTCTGTTCATGCTATTTATATGCTAATATAAAACATAAAAAAGGGGAAGTATGACTAAAAAAAATTCTAATAAATTTACAGGCGTTTTTAAAATATTTTTTTCCAGCATTAAATCTTATTTTTTGTATCTTGATCAGTGTGCAAAAAATCTGGCTTTCCCTATTTTTGGTCAAGTAATAAGTATTATTGCTATATTTGCGCTTACTAAAATTTTTGTTGATAACTTCGATAATTTTAAAAATTTTAATCCTTTTTTTGAAAATGAAAAAAATTTAATAATAACTTTCTTTGTAATACTATCACCTTTATTTTTTATTCTTATAAAAGCAATTTTTGATTATCTTATTGCTTTTGCATCTCTTAACCTTTTATTTTATACAACATCAGGGAAATCAAAGGTTAAAAATATTGACTTTAGTGCAAATAATAATGTTATAAAACGTA
>CANQRT010000187.1 GCA_947626325.1 Candidatus Gastranaerophilales bacterium
TTCTGATTTCAGCTTCTTCCTTATGTTTTTTATCTTCTTCGGCATTAGCTTCAGCTTCTTTAACCATTCTATCAATATCTTGTTCAGAAAGATTTGAAGAATTTGTAATTGTAATTTTTTGTTCTTTATTAGTAGCTTTATCTTTAGCAGATACGTTAACAATACCGTTTGCGTCGATATCAAAAGTAACTTCGATTTGAGGAATGCCTCTCATAGCAGGAGCAATACCTTCTAATCTAAACATACCTAAAGATTTATTATCTTTAGCCATTGGTCTTTCACCTTGAAGAACGTGAATGTCAACTGCGGTTTGGTTATTTTCTGCTGTTGAGAATACCTGTGATTTAGAAACAGGAATTGTTGTGTTTCTTGGTACTAAAGGAGTTAAAACACCGCCTAAAGTTTCAATACCTAAAGTTAAAGGAGTTACATCAAGTAAAACTATATCTTTAACTTCACCAGCAAGAACACCTGCTTGAACAGCAGCACCAACTGCAACAACTTCATCAGGGTTAACTGATTGGTTTGGTTCTTTACCTGTGTATTCTTTAACTAATGCTTGAACAGCAGGAATACGAGTTGAACCTCCTACTAATACAACTTCATTAATTTCACCTTTTGATAAACCTGCCTGCTGAAGTGCATCTGCTACAGGTTTTTTACATCTTTCAAGCAAATCGTGGCTTAATTCTTCAAACTTAGCTCTTGTTAAGCTCATGTCTAAGTGTTTTGGCCCGTTAGCGTCAGCTGTTATGAAAGGAAGATTTATTGTTGTTTCAACTACTGATGATAATTCGCATTTAGCTTTTTCGGCAGCTTCCTTTAATCTTTGCATAGCTTGTTTATCGTTTCTTAAATCTATGCCTTCTTGTTTTTTAAATTCTTCAATTAACCAATCCATAATCTTTTGGTCAAAATCATCACCACCTAAGTGAGTATCACCTGAGGTTGACAATACTTCGTGAACTCCATCTCCGATTTCAAGAACGGATACATCAAAAGTACCGCCGCCTAAGTCAAATACTAAAACTTTTTCGCTCTTTTCTTTTTCAAGCCCGTAAGCTAAAGCGGCTGCTGTAGGTTCGTTTACAATACGAAGAACATCTAAACCTGCGATTTTACCTGCATCTTTTGTTGCTTGTCTTTGAGCATCATTAAAATATGCAGGAACTGTTATAACAGCAGATGTAACTTTTTCACCCAAGTAATTTGAAGCATCATCAGCTAATTTTCTTAAAATCATTGCTGATATTTCTTGCGGAGTGTAGTCTTTTCCGTCAATATTCTTTTTAAAATTTTCACCCATGTGACGTTTAATTGAAATAACTGTTTTATCTGGGTTCAATATAGCTTGACGTTTTGCTAATTGTCCTACAAGTTTTTCACCTGTTTTAGAAAAACCAACGATTGAAGGAGTTGTTCTTGAACCTTCTGCGTTAGCTATAACGGTAGGTTTTCCGCCTTCCATAACTGCTACAACTGAGTTTGTTGTACCTAAGTCGATACCTATTGTTTTTGCCATAATTTTATCTCCATTTCTTTATTAATTTTTTCTCTATATTTTTTTATAACATTGATTTTCAACTTTCTTAAAAAAATAAACAAAAAATTAATATTTTGGATTATATTATTAACTATCAAATTATTATTAGGTTTTATTTATGTTCAAAAATTATATTAATACTATTAATATATTTCTTATATGTTTTACTGTTGCAGTTATTTTTATTATTCTTTCATACTTTTTTAGTTTTTCATTTGTAACTAATGATGATTTATATTTTACCTGCAATTCGTTTAAGGATTTATTTATAAAACCGCATAATTCTCACTATATATCTTCTTTTTTCTGTAAGTTATTTGCAGTTTATTTACCATTGAAATTAAACATTCACCCGCATTTTTTTAAAAGCTCTTACTTTTGTTATATAGAGTCTTTTTTTGTTATTTTATTTTCTTTCATAACAACAAATTTTTTCTATCTTCATAAAAAAATAAATTTTTATTATATTATTTATTTTTTGTTTTCTGTCTCTTTAGTTTTTTATTTTTTAAAAGAACAATTATTTTTATTATTGTTTGTTTATGAAGGATTTTTCAGAATATTAATGCCTGCTTTTTTATTTTTACTTTTATTTTATGTTCTGTTAACCCGATTTGATAATAATTACAAGAGATTTTTTGTATATCTGCTGGTTTTCTTATGCGGTATTTCAAATGAAATGATTTGTATAAGTGTATTTTTAGGATTTCTTTTTTATTTCATTTCAAGCAGAAAAGAAATAAATAATAAGCAGTTTATCAATTACATAGTTATCATTGCTCTTAGTTTTATTATATTTTTAAAATCGGGAGGATTTATAAGACATTCTGATACTTCGATGTTTAATCTTCAATATTTTATAAATGTAATAAAATATATTCCTGAATTTTGCAAAGATTATTTTAAATATGTAATTATTAATCATTTGTTTTTGCATTTGTTATTAATATTTCAAATGTTAATATTGATATTTGATAAACATTCTAATTCATCCAATAAAATAAAAACAATAAAATTGATTATTTGTTTTAATTTAGGCATATTAATTTTCTTTTTCTTACTAATTGGATTAGGAAAAACTCATTATAATTATGGTCAATTTTGGGTTGTCCATAAAGATTTGCACGTAATGTATAATATAATTCTCAGTTGTTTTAATATTACCTTATTTAATTTAATTATGAGATTTAAAATAATAAAT
>CANQRT010000188.1 GCA_947626325.1 Candidatus Gastranaerophilales bacterium
AAATCTAATCTCATATCATTTTGACTTAATTTTAAATTATAAGATAAGTCTTTATTTGTTTTTAATTGTATTTTATCTGGTAAAATAATAGAATATTGAGTGTTTTTTGAATTAATTTTTCTCTGAATAAAATTATGGAAGCATTGTGAATTAACCGTTTGGGGCAGTATAAATAAGAATGCTAAATACAATAATAGCAAAACAGCAATAAATGCAATTTGTAAAAAAGTAAATATTTTTTTAATAACACTCATATTACTATGATACTTTGAAAATCAAAAAAATTAAACGGGAGCTTTTGACTCCCGTTTTTAAATTAAACTTCAATATATTCTTTTAATTTCTTACTGCGGTTAGGATGTCTTAATTTTCTTAAAGCCTTAGCTTCAATTTGTCTGATACGTTCTCTAGTAACGCCAAATAGCTGTCCGACTTCTTCTAAAGTTCTTTGTCTGCCGTCATCCATACCAAATCTTAATCTTAAAACATCACGTTCACGAGGAGATAATCCGCTTAACACTTCAGCTAAATCTTCTCTTAACAGTTCTTGAGCAACTGTTTTAACAGGAGCATCAGCATCTTTATCCTCAATAAAATCGCCCAAACGGGAATCTTCTTCTTTTCCAATAGGAGTTTCTAATGAAAGCGGTTCTTGAGCAACTTTTATAATTTCTCTTAACTTAGAAACCGAAATATTCATTTCAACTGCAAGTTCTTCTTCCGTTGGTTTACGAGATAATTCTTGAGCTAATTTTCTTGTTATTTTCTTTAATTTATTAATTGTTTCAACCATGTGAACAGGAATTCTTATAGTCCTTGCCTGATCAGCAATAGCTCTTGTAATTGCTTGTCTAATCCACCAAGTAGCATAAGTAGAGAATTTGTAACCTCTTTCATGGTCAAATTTTTCAGCAGCCCTGATTAATCCCAAGTTACCTTCTTGAATTAAATCTAAAAAGAGCATGCCTCTGCCGACATATTTTTTAGCAATAGAAACAACAAGTCTTAAATTAGCTTGAACAAGTTTTCTTTTTGCAATAGCACCTGCATTACCGCCTTGTATTATTTTCTTTGCCAAATCAATTTCTTGTTCGGCTGTTAAAAGTTTAATTCTGCCGATTTCACGTAAATACATTCTAACAGGATCATCAAAAGAAACACCTTTTGTAAGCATTGCATCAGACATTACAACATCTTCGTCATCATCTTCATCCTCAGCAATATCTGTAGAAAATAAATCTTCATTTTCCATAGTATCAATAATTTTATTACGTTCAGAGTTCATAATAACGTCCATGCCGTCACGACTGATTGTTTCAGGTTCACTCATAAGTATAATGCTTGATGTTTCCCCGTTTTCATTTTCAATTGTTTCCTCGTCATCAATCATACTTACACTTGATAAATCTGACATTTTCTTTTTACTCATTTGTATTTTTCTCCAAATTATTATTTGTTTCTGCTCATCTTTTACTTTTAAGCTTATCCCTAAGCTGCATTTGATACTGCATTGATTCTATATCATCGTCGCTCAAATTTTTATTTTTTTCAGCAATTTCTTTTCTTTCATTTTCAGCTTGATATTTTAAAATCTTTGCTATATTTTCCTGCACAACAAGTTTATAATCACTTTCTGACAGGTTTTTAAAGCTTTCAGCTATATATATTAAATCTGTTACTATATCCTTTAACTCATTATCCTCGGCAAATTCTGCATACAGGGCTTTTATTAATTTTTCAACCTCATTATTTACCTCATATAACAATTTGTCAATTGTTTGCCGAATAATAATTAAGTTTTTGTCTATAAATTTAACATTCTTTATAACTTCAGATAAATATTTTTTATCTGTATCGCTTTCACTGATTAGAAACAAGGATAATAAATTTTTTTGTGCTTTTTCGCATATATTTGAAGATTTTGTTACAATTCCCTCAAATGGCTTTTGCATAACGGTTTTCAACATCCCTGACCTGTTTACCTCCCTAATCAATGCTTTTTCATCAATGTCAATTCTGTCAGATATTATCTTTATATATTCATTTTGAACTATATTGTTTGGAATTTCCTCGATTAAAGGCATGATTTTTTTTACTAATTTTAATTTATCCGAGGGAGAAAAATCAGTATTATACTCTTTTAAAACTTGCTCAAGTTCAAAATCTAAAAGAAGTGGGGCTTGTTTTATGTATTTTTTATATTCATCTATTCCATATTCACGGATATATTCATCGGGATCTTTACTATCAAATGGTGCTACAACTCTTATTTCACAGGTATATTTATCATCAGAGAGTGCAGAGTAACTTTGATCAAATATTTTTAAATTGCCGAGTCCCTCAAAAGCCTCTTTTATAACATCAGTACTCCTTTGAGTTGCCTTTAAACCAGCAGAATCAGTATCAAAAGCAAGATATATTTTACGGGATTTAGAATATTTTGCAATTAATTTAACATGGTCAACAGTCAGCGCAGTTCCGCAAGAAGCAACTGCATTTTTTAATCCTGCCGCCTGCAGGAGCACTTCATTTCTCTCTGCCATCACTGTACTCCCCCTTTCCTGGTCAGCTCATCCAGTTCCTCGGAAGTGAAAACACAGCGCGCTTCCTGAGTATCCGAGTAGCGATGCACAGGAATCTCCGCCCCGGTACACTTCCCGCAGGCAAACTGACACCTTTCCTGGAAAGGGCATCCCTCCGGCAGCTCCAGACGAGACGGAGCCGATCCGGGACTTGCCTCCAG
>CANQRT010000189.1 GCA_947626325.1 Candidatus Gastranaerophilales bacterium
ATAGAAGTCATTTGATTACCGTCTTTTTTATATAATTTTGATAAGTAGTTTAATCTTTTAACTAATTTAGAATCAGCTGTTTTTAAAGAAGGGTTAACTTGAGTGAAAGAAATCCAAGTTTTAACTTCTGTATTCCAAGCTCTAACTTCTTCTTCGTAAGTTTTAGTATTTTCGTGGTGAACGCTTTCGTGAGCTATTAAGCAAGCAACAGCTTCAACAGGAGCAGTTTTATAATTAGAGCTGATTAAGATAACAAGTGAACCGTCTGCAGTTTTAGCGGTAACAGCTTCACAAGTACCATAACCTAAAGCTTCTAAGTTTCTGAACATAATTCTGATAGGTTTATTTGTAGAATTTTGACCTTGAATTACGTTAAGAACCTTGTAATTATTCATAACTTCTAACTTGTGTAATGCTTCTAATAAAACAGGTTGTTTAGTATTAGCTGAAAAATCTGAAGCAAATACTGCATTTACACTCAACAAAACTAATGCGCTAAAAAGCACAGCAACTCTCTTTAAAAATTTCATAACAGGGAATCCTTTGAACAACTATTTTCTACAATCAATGTAAGTTTTTAATTTATCCTTACAAAATAGTTATCGGCACATTTAAAAAAAACTTTAGTTTTTGAATTAAATTTTTAACATTTTTGTTACATTTCTTATTATTTTATAGTATAATGCTTATAAAAAGGGGATTTTTCATGTTTGATATAGGGATAATAGGAGCAGGGCCTGCTGGCTACACAACTGCAATTAGGGCAAGCCAAGAGGGAATGAGCGTAATACTGTTTGAAAAAGGAGAAATCGGCGGTACATGCTTGAATAGAGGCTGTATTCCTACTAAAACAATACTTCATAGTGCAAAAGTATTTTCCGAAGTATTAGACAGCGAAAAATACGGAATTACTGCCGAAAACATCTGTTTTAATTACGAAAAAACCCTTGAAAGAGCTAAGACGATTTCCGAAAAAATCAGAAAATCTTTAACTGGTTTAATAAAAAGTTATGGAATAACTATTGTTGAAGAACAAGCTCAAATAGAAACCAATAATATTATAAAGACTTCACAAAACACTTATGAAGTTAAAAATATTATTATTGCATCAGGTTCAAAACCAAATATAATACACTTTAACGGTAGTTATAATAAAGAGTTAATATTAACCTCCGATGACATATTAAACATGACAACACTGCCAAATAGCATATTAATAGTAGGTTCTGGTGCAATAGGGCTTGAATGGGCAAGAATATTATCTGCTTTTAAAGTAAAAGTAAGCGTTGTAGAAATTATGGAAAAACTCTTACCTACGGCAGATTATGAAGTTTCAGAGCGTTTAGAGCGAATATTTAAAAGAAATCGCATTGATTTTTATACTTCTTGTTCAATAGATGAAATTCAAGGGAACAAAATCAAATTATCAAACGGAAAAGAAATTGAAGCGGAAAAAGTTCTTTTAGGTGCAGGCAGAGCAGTAGAGCTTGATTTTGGCAGCATTTCAAAAAATTTAGACATAAAAAAATATGTAAATACCGACTGTAATTTTAAAACTAATATAGATAATATATATGCAATAGGTGATGTTAACGGGAAATCAATGCTTGCCCACAGTGCAATGAAACAGGCAGAAGAAGTTATTGAATATATAAAAACAGGTAATTGCAATTTATTTAATTCAAACCTTGTTCCCTCAGTAATATACGGCTCCCCCGAAATTGCCTGCATTGGTAAAACAGAGCAAACACTCCAAAAAGAGGGAGTTAACTATAAAAAATCAATATTCCCTATATCAGCACTGGGAAAAGCTTATGCAGAAGATAAAATTGAAGGCTTTATAAAAATACTTGCAACAGAAAATGAAATCTTAGGAGCTCATATAATATCAGAAGAAGCAAGCGCTATGATTGAACAAATAGCTATAGCAATGACAAATAATATCCCGCCAAAAGAAATAATTAAAACGATATTTGCACATCCAACTTATTCAGAAGGAGTAGGTGAGTGTCTTTTAGGACTATATAATAATGCAATTCATATACCTCAAAAGAAAGAGGAAAAATCATAACTACAAGATTTTTTGAAAACTTATTGTATTATTAAGCTCAATATAATTATGCAGTTTTTGCAATAGTACAGGCGAAAAATTATAAATGTTATCGGCTGGAATTATTTTTATAAAAGAATTCAAGCCGTCTTTTTGTGCAACAGAAGCTATAAATTCTTTTGTATAAGCTTTAAACAAAACACTGCCAGTTTTAAATTGAATTTCCTCTATAGAATAATTTTGAGCATTAAGAGCAGCTAACAAAAGATATAAAAGATTTTCTGATGAAGTTTTATAAGATTTAGCAAAGGCTGTACTTGAAGCAGTTTGAGTAGTCTGCAAATTATTAGCGGATGGAATAATATTATCCGCCATAACACTGTTGGGTATAAATGCCGTAATTCCTAATATTAAAGTAATAACTGCTAATTTTTTCATTAAATTTCCATCCACGATTTACCTGCATAAATGTCAATTTTCAAAGGAACAAGGAACGGTTGATTAAGTTCCATTGCATTTTTAACCAACATTTTTACCTCATCTGTTTCATTATTTAGAGTTTCAATAACAATTTCATCATGCACCTGTATGATTATTTTAGATTTAATGTTATTTTTTTTAAAGTCATCATATAACTTAACCATAGCGAGCTTCATAACATCAGCTGCAC
>CANQRT010000190.1 GCA_947626325.1 Candidatus Gastranaerophilales bacterium
CTGCGGAACTTTAGGCGCGGCTTTAATACCTGAGTTTACAAAGGTATTTACAAGCCCGAAAGCAAAGCATACCTCTGAAGTTGTGACAGCTTCAAAAGAGGGCGGTGCTTCTCTTACAATATTATCTGGTATTGTATCGGGTAATTTTTCTGGGTTTTGGATTGGTCTTGTAATAGTTGCATTAATGACTCTTGCTTATTTTGCAAGCGTTCATATACCTGCTGATATCATGATTTATTCATCAGTATTTGCCTTTGGGCTTGTTGCTTTTGGTTTCTTAGGTATGGGCCCTGTTACTATAGCTGTTGATAGTTATGGTCCTGTTACTGATAATGCTCAATCTGTATATGAATTGTCTTTAATTGAAGAAATACCAAATGTTGCTGAAGAAATTAAAAACGAGTTTGGCTTTGAGCCTAATTTTGAAACAGCTAAAAAATATCTTGAACAAAATGACGGTGCAGGTAATACATTTAAGGCAACCTCTAAACCTGTATTAATAGGAACTGCTGTTGTAGGTGCTACTACAATGATATTCTCTTTAATATTGGTAATAAAAGAAACATTAGCTATAGAGCCTGAAGCTATATTAAACTTGTTAAATCCTTATACAATACTTGGATTGTTAATGGGCGGTGCAGTTATATACTGGTTCTCTGGTGCTTCTATGCAGGCTGTTACTACAGGAGCATATAGGGCAGTTGAATATATAGCAAAACATATAAAACTTGGAGAAAGTGATGATAAAAAGGCTAATGTTGATAATTCAAAAGAGGTTGTAAAAATATGTACTGAATATGCCCAAAAAGGTATGTTTAACATATTTATTGCTCTATTTGCATTCGCCTTGGCATTTGCATGTCTTTCTGCTCCAATGTTAAACAATGTAAATCCTGTGTCATTCTTTGTAAGTTACTTAATAGGTATAGCAATATTTGGATTGTTCCAAGCTGTATTTATGGCTAATGCTGGCGGCTGCTGGGATAATGCTAAAAAAATTGTTGAAGTTGATTTGAATGAAAAAGGAACACCGCTTCATGATGCAACTGTTGTCGGTGATACAGTTGGTGATCCGTTTAAAGATACTTCATCTGTTGCAATGAACCCTATAATTAAATTTACAACATTGTTTGGATTACTTGCTATGGAAATTGCTATAGCACCTGCATTTAATAATATTGCCCCAATTGCAGGTATAATATTATTTGTAATAGCAATAATATTTGTTATCCGTTCATTTTATGCAATGCGAATACCTGCTGATAAGTAGATATAAAAAAGCCCCTTAAAGAAGGGGCTTTTTTTATAATTAATAATCAGACATTGAATTTTCTTCTTCACCGTCTTCATCATCTTTAGAAGAATAATTAGTATCAAATTCATCTGGTAACAGGTCATTATCAGGCCAAATTGTTGTATCATCAGCTCTTGTTGCAGAAAGATTTAAACTTGCTGATAAATCGGAATTAGATAAATCAGCTTCTTTAACAATACTGCCTGCCATATCAGCATCAGTAAAGTTGCAGTAATTAACAGCAGCGTAACTAAAATCAGTACCGTTTAAAATACTTTCAGAAAAGTCACATTCAACAATATTAGCTCTTGTAAAATCAGCTGCATTCAAATCACAGCCGTTGAAATTTACATTTGATAAATGAGAATCAGTAAAAGTCGTTCCAGCTAATTCTGCCCCTGTAAAATCTACTTCCTCTATTGTAATATTTGAAAAATCAAGCTCGGTTAAATCGAGATTATCACCTGCATTCTTTTTATAAGAATTAAATTCTTCAGGATTTTTAATAATTAACTCAGCAAGTTCTTCTTTTGAATACATAAATTTCTCCTAAATTCTCATCTACTAACTTTTTAATGCTATTCCCCAAATGAATTAATTTGTAACATATATATTAATTTTCTCGTTTTTTTAAATATTGTCAAGAAAAATTAATAAAAAGGCAATTTTTTTTCATTAAAATACTTTATATAAAAGTAGGCAGTTTTTTTAGGTAAGTATAATTGTATAAAATTGGGGAAATAGGAAAAACTGAATATATTAAAGGTGCTGGAGTTGTTAAACCCTTAAACTCTGGTTTTCTAATAAATAAATCAAATGGAATTAATAGAGATTTATTTGTTCATGCAAGGCCTTCTCAAAATAATTCGAAAACTGATGTTCCATTATACAAAATTTGCGCTCCTCAACTGCTTTTAAAAACTTATTCTGATGAAAATTATGTTGCAGCTTTAATTGAAAAAAATCCTAAGTTACAAAATTTAATGCAAAGTATGGGTTTAAATAAAATATATCCAAATAATGTTTTAGGAATAAGTAATACTCATTTAATGACAACAACTGCTTATGCAATGAGAATAGCAAATGAAATGGGTATAAATAGTGCTGATAAAAAACTTCTTGAACAGGCTTGTGTATTTCATGATTATGGCAAAATATTAATTCCAGATAAAATTGTAAACAAACCAACAGAATTAACAAAAGAAGAAAAAGAAGTAATGGATATGCATGCAGAGCTTGGCTGGCAGCTTTTATCCAATACTAATATGAATAAAAGAGTTCTTAATTTAATTAGAAATCATCATAAATCATGTGCGGAGAATGCTGATATATTAGGTCAAATACTGTCTGTCGCCGATATTTATTCGGCGCTAAGGGAGCAAAGGAGTTACAAAGTAC
>CANQRT010000191.1 GCA_947626325.1 Candidatus Gastranaerophilales bacterium
AGTGGACCTGCTTAGCACGTTATTATAAGTATTTGTAGGAATTCTATTACCATAATAACCGTAGGGATTAGCATAAGAATTAAAATTAGTATAATAAGGGTTTCGCCCTAAATGTAAAGGACGTCTAAAGTTATGCCCGCGGTTAAAAGCATTATGATATCTGTTTCTGCCGTTCCAAAAATTATGGGGATTATTATTAAAAAATCCATTATTATGGTAAGTATTATGCAAGGGACAGTACCTGCCCGAATTATTAGTAAAATTCATAAATCCATTCCCATATAAATCATTAACATATCCTGTTGAAGTCAATGGCGGAGTAAATCCAGTCAAGGCTCCGCTAGAAAAATCATCAGTTAAATTATTCCAAAATCTTTTTATAGCACTTTCTTTTTTTTGCGGATAATAATAAGAATTATTTTGAGAATAATAAGAATTATCAGGGGTATAAGCAGGAACGGAAGCAGATGAACCTATCATTTGCGATATCATATCAAGTCTTGAGTCAATATCACCTGATTGAGTCATTCCAAATAAATCTGTCTCAAGCCGCATTAATCTTGATGAAAGACTGTCATTTTCATAACTTTGCCCGTATTTGACCATTTCCATATTTGCAAGCTGTTCTGGTGAATAGCTGTAAACACAAACTTGAACACATAATAAAATTGCGATTGATAAAACTATTTTTCTTAGCATTTTCTTCTCTCCTATTGCAATATAGAAAGAATTTTAATTATAAAAAATAGTCATCAAGCTAATATTTAGATTAATTATTCTAAATTCTTTAAAATAAAAATAGTTTCATTAACATTAACCAGAAGTGCTTCCATTTTAGAATCTATATTTTCTTTTGTATAAACATTATTTGTTGAAGTATAAGGAATGTAGCTTTGCGCTGTTTGAGCATTCATTCTAAAATTAGCAACATCTCTTGCCTGCGCTGATATAACATTTAACCTGTTATAAGATAAATAATTACTTTCAGGTTTATCCTTATACTCAGTTGTAATATAAGCGACATTGTCAATTAAATTACTGACAATCGCATTAAATTTTTGAATATCTCTATCTGTATTAATACATCTTCTAAGTTTTTCTAAAATTAAAATAACTGCATTAACATCTTTAAAATAATCGGTAGAACCGTCTTTTTTAATAATAATATCAACGTAGTTTTCGTTATCTCTGGGAACTGGTTTTAATTTTTCCTCATTCTGCCTATCAAGCTCCTCAACAGAATATGGAGCTTGGGCTTTCTCACTGCTTTCCTTTTTTAAATATTCAAAATCAGCTTCAATATCAGGCAGAGTCCCAATATAACCCGCACCTGACGTCATAACTATAGTTATTATTAAAAATAAAGCTGAGAATATCTTTTTCATACTTTTATTATACTGATATTTTTTTGAAAGTGAACATTTATTAAAAATATGATATTGTTGTAAAGGAGTAAGGAAAAACCAATGAAAAAAATTTTAACTTTATTAGTGCTTGCCTTGGTACTATTTACAGCATGCGGAAAAAAAGAAACAATCAGCAAATATGATGAAATAGTAAATCGAGGTTATTTAATAGTCGGGGTAAAGACAGACTCAAAACCCTTTGGATTTATTGATGATGAAACAAACACTAATGCGGGTTTTGATATAGATGTAGCTAAATATATAGCACAAGACATATTAGGCAGCGAGAGAAGAATAAAATTTATAAGCGTAACACCAAACACCAAAATAGAAACCCTAACCTCAGGTGAGGCGGATTTGATAATAGCAACAATGTCAATAACCCCGCAAAGAGCTTTGCTTATTGATTTTTCTACTCCATACTATGTTGCGGGGCAAAGTGCATTAGTAAAAGAGGATAGCAATATTCACACTTTTTCTGATTTAAAAGATAAAAGAACTATAGTAGTTCTTGGCTCGACAGCCGAAAAAAATATAAGAAGAATAATCCCTCTTGCAAAAATTATAGGATATAAAAATTATAAGGAAGCATTTACAGCTTTTTCAAACGGTGAAGCCGATGCAATAAGCACTGATGATACAATACTATCAGGGTTCCTTACAGACCATAAAGGTTATAGGATGTTAAAAAATAAAATAACAAAAGAAGCTTATGCCGTAGGTATTCGTAAAAGTGATGATGAAAGTGATGATAAATTAAAAAGAAACGTAAACATCATAATAACAAGAATGCAAAAAGACGGCACATTAAAAAATTTAAAAAAGAAATGGAATTTAAAATAAAACCATTGCAAAAACAAATTTTGCGATATATAATGTAGCTATGAGCAAGTTTTCACACATGTTTTCAGAATTTCTTAAATCTCTCAAACCCACGGGGGGGGGGATTGGAACTTTGGTTCTTGGCTAAACTCCTTAAACCATGGTGGTTTAAAGGGGGATTGGAGTTTTGATTCTTGGCTAAATCCGTTAAGCCACGGCTTTTTTAAGGAAAATTGGAAACTTGGCGGGCGCAGCGGTAATTACACACCTCGTTTAAGAAATAACGGCGAGGCAGTTTTTGATTACAATTTTTTAATGAGCCTTAACGAAAAGGACTATAAAAAGTATCTTTGCCAAGCATACTATATTAAAACAGGGCAAAAACTTAATTTAAAACATCCTAAAACTCTAAACGAAAAAATTCAATGGTTAAAATTATTTGACAATAAGCAGCAAAAAAG
>CANQRT010000192.1 GCA_947626325.1 Candidatus Gastranaerophilales bacterium
TATCAAATAGAGAAAGCTATGAAGACAAAATGCAGCACAGAGCAGATTTTTTATATCCGACAATGAACAACAAATTACCTAAAATTAATTACGATAATATAGAGTTAGGATTGGGGAATTTTGTAAAAGAAAAATTATCAAGAGAAGATATATTATTTCCAACAATAAAAGATAAAAAAGAAATAATTAAAGAAGAACCGAATATTGAACAAATAAAAATAAATAAAAAAGATATAGGACATGTAACAGGCGGCGCTGCGGATATTAAAGATGAATATGAAATTATCAACGGTATTAAATATCCTAAGAATACAAATTCTAAAGAAATTGAAGTTTTAAAAGAAAAAGCAAAAAAAGAAACAAACGAAATAAAAAATGAACGTGCAAAAGAACACATAAAAAATTGGAGCGGAGCGCTATTAAAATTGGGAAGTGCTGTAATTCCTTTTAGTGGCGAAGTAGAAACAGTTAACATTCTCAGGAAAGCCTTAACTTCTCCAAAGTAGGAAGAAAAGTTGCAGAAGAAATTGTTAAACAAACAGGGATTTGATGGTATTTCGTATGTCAAAAATTTACCTAATATGATTAAAAATGGTAAAGTAATTGAAAAAACTAATCAAGCAGGACAAAAATTTATAATTAACGATAATACAGAAACGATAATAAGATTAGATTGGAATAAAAAAGAAGCAAAATGGTTAGTCACCTCATACTATCAATTATAAAATATTTTCAAAATATAGTTCTTTATTTCTTTACAAATTTTGATTAATATTATAAATAATATGGTCAGAGAGAAATTCTTAAAATTTCAAAGTCATTACGTTTGATATAATATTTTATATAAGGATTTTGAATGAAAAAAACAGATGATATAAACTGGTTAAAATCCATTTATGATATAAATAAAAATAAACCCGTTAAAACAAAATGCTGTGAGATAAGTTGCATTTCGGATATTCCTAATTTTTATAACTTTGAAATTATGATTAATGCAAATCCAAGTTACTTAACCAGTATGCTCCCTTTGGGCGGAATAAATATGTTATGGAAATTTTTAGAAAACATATGTATGGATAACCATAGTACTATCCTTAATTATGGTCTGGAGGGACCTGAACAATTTTTAATCGTATTAAATGATTGTAAAGCAAAAAAGCAAATAATAAATTTGTCACGCTTGTATTCAAATAATTTGAGAGCTGAGTGGTTAAACTTCAATGAGCAAGCGGGAGAATATGACGATGCATTAAATAATCATTTTATAAGAGTAATAAATATTAGTAATAGCTGGTTTGTTCCCGTGAAAGATAAAATTAACAATACAATAGAAATGGAACAAATATTCTCAAATAGGGATTTTATTGTACATTTTGATATATTGATAGAAAAAAAACAATTTATTTTGAAATTTTACAAAGAACTTTTTGCAATGTTTTATGAAAAACAAATTCCGAAATATGACGCTGTGGGACAAGAAGTTATTTTAAAATCAAAAATTTTAAGAGATTATTTTAAACAATTAAGTGATGAAGATTTATTATCTTTAAAAAATACAAAATCGCAAAATATTTCGGATATAAAAATTAATTGGTACAAATAGTCTAGATATAGGAAAACTAACTACATATTTATTTTATCCGTTAATTCTTTAATATCTAAACTTAAATTTCTGTCATGCACCATATCTGATTTAACTTTTTCATGCGAATACATAATTGTAGTGTGCTTACGGTTAAAACACTCACCTATATAAGGGTAGCTCTCGCCTGTCATTTCTTTTGCAAGGTAGATTGCAATCTGACGAGCATTAGCAAGTTTTTTATTTAATCTTGGTCCGAATATACTTAAAGGCTCTGATTTGTTAAAAAAATTAAATAAAGGAGATTTTGAAGGTGCTGCAAATGAATTTGACAATTATATACATCAAAAAGGTAAAGTATTAAAAGGATTAATTGATAGAAGGAAAAGAGAAAAAGAATTATTTTTAACTCCTGATAGCTAATTGTTATCAGGAATATCAACATAACAGCCCATAGTGCCATTTTGGTCAGTATCTTTAGGGTCGCATCCTTCTCTTGGTTCAATATGTCCTGCTGCAAAAAGCACTTTAAGTTCAATCGTAGTATAGGCAGTATTCATGTTTAAAGGTTCGCCATTATCAGTATATAAAACCTTTCCTTTATATTCTACGTTACCATTCTTGTTAATATGTATTATTTCAAAACGCTTGGGATCTTTATCGTACAAGAAAAAGTCAATAGAACTTGCATTAAAATGATTAATAATATTTGATAAACGTTCATTTAAGGAATGAAGACCATCAATTTGGGCTTGCATATTTTCTTTTTCTTCATTCCAATTACTGATTTTTTTATCATCAATATATTTTTTTACAAAAAACCCTAAAGCAAAAGATGATATCAATAAAAATAAGGAAATTAATATAATAATAAATTTTTTCATAGAAATATTATATTAATTTATAAATTTAAAGACAATACGCTTATCGTGTTATAATACCAAGAGCAGAAATGAAATCCGCATTAAAAAATATCAAAAGGACAAAAAATAATGAATGATGAAAGATGTGTTATATCAAAAAAAGAAATTATAATATATTTTTTTATTTCAATAATATATGTAATATTAGCAGCTATACAAGGAAATATAT
>CANQRT010000193.1 GCA_947626325.1 Candidatus Gastranaerophilales bacterium
ATAGGATTATAACCCTTTTGAGCCAAGAATTCTTTTGCATCATCAGTTATTTCAATTGTAATATCTTGTTCAGCAAGAAGTTTATGCAGATGTTCTGCTTGAATATCTACAATTTTAGCTAGTTGAACCATTGTTAATGCTTTAAAGAATACTATTTCATCTATTCTGTTTAAAAATTCGGGTTTAAATCTTTGCTGCATTAAGGCCATTACTTCTTCTTTTGTCTGCTCTGCCTGTTTTTCAGACAGCATAGCTTCAAGCGTATTTTTTAAAATAATATCGCTGCCTATATTACTTGTTAATATAATTAAAGTATTTTTAAAGTCAACGGTTCTGCCCTTTGAATCAGTTAATCTGCCGTCATCAAAGATTTGAAGCATTATGTTAAATACATCGGGGTGAGCTTTTTCAATTTCATCAAAAAGAACAACCGAATACGGTTTTCTTCTTACCTGTTCAGTTAATTGACCGCCCTCATCATAACCGACATATCCAGGAGGCGCACCAATTAATCTTGCAACGGTATGTTTTTCCATATATTCTGACATATCTATTCTAATTAATGCGTCTTCATCATTGAACATAAATTCCGCTAACGCTTTTGCAAGCTCAGTTTTACCTACACCTGTTGGGCCTAAGAAAATAAATGTACCAATAGGGCGGTTTGGGTCTTTTAACCCCGAGCGCGCACGCCTGATTGCATCTGATACTACAGTAACAGCTTCATCTTGCCCTACTACACGCTTATGCAAAAATTCTTCCATATTAACAAGTTTTTGCATTTCACTTTCCATTAATTTATTTACGGCAATACCTGTCCATTTGCTTACTATTTCAGCTATATCATCTTCATCTATTTCTTCCTTGAGCAGGGCGTTTTTATGCTCCTTACCGTTTTCACCAGCTTCTTTTAACTGTTTTTCTAGTCCGATAAGTTTGCCGTATTTGAGCTCTGCTGCTTTTTGCAAGTCCATATTTCGCTCTGCTTCTTCAATTTGGATTTTTACTTTTTCTATTTCTTCTTTTATTGAAGCTTCACCTTGAATTGAGCGTTTCTCCATTTCCCATTGGGTTTTTAATTTGTCTATTTTTTCGTTTAAATCTTTTAAGATATTTTCTATATTTTGGATTTTTTCAGTATTTTCTGGGCTTTCTTCTTGCTTTAGCGCTTCTCTTTCAATTTCTAACTGCATTTTTTGTCTTACAAGCATATCGAGTTCTTCGGGCATGGAGTCTATTTCAATTCTGAGCGACGAAGCCGCTTCATCAACTAAATCAATAGCTTTATCAGGAAGAAATCGGTCTGTTATGTATCTATCAGATAATTTTGCCGCAGCAACAAGTGCGGAGTCCTTTATCCTTACTCCGTGATGAACTTCATATCTTTGCTTTAAACCTCTTAAAATACTTATAGTATCTTCAATAGAAGGTTCATCTACCATTACTGGCTGGAAACGACGTTCCAAGGCGGGATCTTTTTCTATATATTTTCTGTATTCATTTATTGTTGTAGCACCGATACATCTTAGTGTGCCTCTTGCGAGCATTGGTTTTAGCAGATTGCCTGCATCTGTTGAGCCTTCTGTTGCACCTGCTCCTACTACGGTGTGCAGTTCATCTATAAACATTATTATTTCGCCGTTTGAGTCCTCTACTTCTTTTAAAACAGCTTTTAATCGTTCTTCAAACTCGCCTCTAAACTTAGCACCAGCTATTAACGCACCAAGGTCAAGCGAGATTAATTTTGTTTCTTTTAAGTTCTCTGGTACATCGCCTCTTATAATTCTTTGTGCTAAACCCTCTATTATTGCGGTTTTACCAACTCCAGGTTCACCAATTAATACAGGGTTATTTTTTGTTTTACGATTTAATACTTGAATAACTCGTCTTATCTCGTCATCTCTGCCTATAACAGGGTCTAATTTGCCTTTGCGGGCAAGCGCTGTTAAGTCTGTCGAATATTTTTCAAGCGCTTTATATTGTTCTTCCGCATTCTTACAATCCACTTTTCTGTTGCCTCTTACTTTCTTCATTACGTTTAAAATTGTGTTTTTGTTTATTTTATTATTGTTTAAAATTTGTTGAATTTTTGAGCCGGTTAAATCTGTCATTCCTATTAAAATATGCTCTATGCTTATAAAAGAATCTTTCAAGCTGTCTGCACTCTCTTGAGCCAAATCAAACATTTTATTTGTCATTTGTGATAAGTATAATTGCTGATTAGGGTTTGTTGACTGCACCTGCGGAAGTGATGATATTTCACTTACAAGCTGATGTTTAAAACTGTCGTTGTTGATTTTTAATTCTTCGCAAAAATCCTTTGAAATTCCTTCGTTATCTTCAGCAATTGCAAGCATAATATGCACTGGCTCTAACTGAGAATTGTTATACCTGTACATTATTTGCTGCGCAGAATAAATTATCTCCTTTGTATAGTCTGTTAATCTGTTAAAATCAATCATTTAGAACACCTCTTTTCATAAGGTTTTTATTTCCCTTATTTATAGTTTAATAGTTTTTTTTAAAAAATCAGAAAAAGTTTATAATTTTTTTATTATTTGAGAATTTGTTTATTAATTAATAAAATACAGTTTAAAATCAATTATTTAAAATTAAACCAGCAGTTAAAAAGTACTTAAATTGCAGGTGATTTTATAAGTAG
>CANQRT010000194.1 GCA_947626325.1 Candidatus Gastranaerophilales bacterium
TCCTCAGGTAAGACTCGAACTTACAACCCTTCGGTTAACAGCCGAATGCTCTGCCATTGAGCTACTGAGGAATATCTATATTCTTATATTATCAAAAAAAAATTTAATGTAAAGTATTTTTTATTAGATAAGCTGATGAAGGGATTTGAACCCTTGACCTACTGATTACGAATCAGTTGCTCTACCAACTGAGCTACATCAGCATTATTTACAAATTTTATTATAAAATAAAAATTTTATTTGCAAAACATTTCAATTACGTTTGTTTTCGTTGGATTGTTTTGTTTCAAGTTTTTATAATTATCTTTTATTATTATTTCTTTTGTTGTATTTGGAACTCTTGCTTTTAATGGCTTTTTGCCTGTTAATAATCTCATAAACTTAAAATATTTACCGAGAAATCCCTTACGATTTTCATTCTTTTCATCAATAGCCTGCAGTTCTTCATATGTTTTTCTGCCCACAGGCATTCCTATTGATTTTCTTGTTAATATTTCAGTTGTTATTGTGTTTGGAATTACAACAGCAGTCATTCCTTTTAATGAGCTGTTATATGTTGATCTAAATGTTGCATTGAACCAGTTAATCAGCATTGATTGATAGAATAGAGCGCTTAATCTTTGAATTATACGTTCGTTTGCTTTTTCTTTTGCACCCTCTTTATCTTTTCCGTTTGATTTTAGCATAACCATATTATAGTTATCAGCAACAAGAAATGCTGATGTTACCGCTGATGATGCAAGTTTTGACATCATGGCTAAATCAGTATTTTTATTACTTGATTGTGTTACTCCGTTAAATGACTTTTCTACGGCTCTATCAACAAATATTTTTAATTTCAGGCGGGCATTATTATATGCTTCTTGTGCTTTATTTAGGTTTACTGCCGCCATATCATTTGCATTTACAGTTCCTGATTGTTGGGCTTTTTCAAATATTGCCTCTGCTTTTTTCAGTGCAGCTTCTGCATTTCTGTATGGCAATGTTTTCTTTTCTAGCTGCTCCATTGCATTTGCAAATATCGTCTGGCTTATTTGTCCTGCTTTTGGATTTTTCTCTCCGTATATTTCAGTGATTATTCGATGTATTACTCTTTCAAATGTTGTTATTTCTTTTTTAGGTATTCCTACTTCTGCCGCTGCTATATGTTTTTCTATAGGTGATACTGCTAAATTTATTAAGTTGCTTAAAAGACTAAACGGTAATTTTATCGCTTTAAGAATGAACTTAAATGGTTCAATTAACACATCTATAAATGGTTTTAGCTTTGTTTCTACTTGGATTGCCTCATAAGTTGTATTATTTGTTATGCTTTGTTTAATAGTATCAAATAACTTTTGTGATTGCTCTTGTGTTAATTGTACTTGTTTGTTGGTTAAAATTTCTTGAACTTTTGCTGCAATACTTTCTGCTTTGCTTTCAGCTATATCAGTTTGTCCGTTTTTAATTGATGTTTTTATTGCAGATTTTATTGTATTCATTAAATTTAGATTTTTTATATCTATTGCGTTAACTGCGCTTTCAGCAATTATATCAGCAGCACCTGCTTTTAATTTGCCTTTTTCCATTCTTATAATGCCGTCTGTTATTTTGCCGTATTTATTTTTTATAAATTCATGTTCCTCTGCTATTTTTTCACAGCCTGCTGATTTCAGACTGTTTGTTAATTCTTCAAAGTCTTGTGTTCGCATTTCAAAATCTTTGAATGCTAATGGGTTGTATACCTTATCTTTAAAGAATTTTCCTATTCCTTTAATCCCTTTTACTAATTGAGAATTTTTTGTTAAAGTACTATTTTTTAATAGACTTAATATAAATCCGCCGCCAATTAATATAATCAGTCCTTTTTTAAATGTTTGCATATTTATTAATGCTTTTTTCTCGGATTTCTTATCATTCTTACTTTCTGTATTTCGTTTAATTGGCTGTTTATTCAAATCAGAATTTAAGCTTGAAAAGATTGCAGGATCTTTTTTATCTGCAGGAATAAAGTCGAAGTTTTGAGTTTTTGTGTTTGCTGTATTTTCTTTATTGTCAGCTTGTTTCGCATTTTTCTTTTTATTATATTCAACTGCCTTTTCTTTTGATAGAAACATTATAGGTTTCCCTAAACGTTTTCTTGATGTAATTTCAGAAAATAAAACAGTTAATGCTGAAGTTACTGGTACGAACCATGGTATTGTATTTACTTGTTTTGTAAATGCTCCATATACTAATAATTGAATATAAGCGGTTATAAATACTCTTGATATTTCCTGTTTCTGTCTTTCTTTTGCTTCTTTTTTAGACATATCTTTTGTATCACCGCAAATTACGGATAAGTTATATGCGTCATTAGCTAAAAATAGTACTGGGATTAGTCCAGATACTATTCTGTTTAAAGGTCTTTCATAAGCGGTATTAAAGTTTCCTGTACGTTTATCAAAGAACTTATTGCTGACTTTATATAGATTTTCTTTTATATATTCATTAGCTTCTTTTGCAATTTTTTGTGCTTCTTTTGAGCCATCATCTTTATTGTTTATATATTCAATAACTTTGTCGAATGACAAATTTTTTTTCTTTGCATAATCGCTTATAATTTGACTTGTTTTTTCATATATT
>CANQRT010000195.1 GCA_947626325.1 Candidatus Gastranaerophilales bacterium
TTTCTATATTGCAAAGAACGATTATAAAAAGTTACAATATTCTAATGTACCAAATTATATAAATCATTCATTTTTACTTAGATATATAAATATTTTTCTTTATAACAACGGATTTTTAAAAAACAAAAATAAATTATTTAATCTTTATATGAATGAAATAAATAATAAAATAAATACTAACTTTAAAAATGCTAAATTTACAATATTAGTTTACAATTTTGATGAAGATGATATTGTGATGTTTAAAAAATTAGAAAAAAACGGTATTAAAATAATATATCTTTATAGAATTGTTAAAGTTAATATAGATGATGAAAAATATAAGTTGGATGATAAATTTCATCCTAACGCAAAGGCGTGGGAGGTTATAGTTCCTGCATTAGATAAAGAATTAAATTTATAATAAAAGCCCCTAAAAGGGGCTTTTTAATTATTTTATAAGTGAATTTCCAGTCATTTCAGCGGGTTTTTCTATTCCCATTATATCAAGAACGGTAGGTGCTATATCACACAGCGCTCCTGTTTCTTTTAGTTTTATATTACCTGCATTAATAACAAATAACGGTACAGGGTTTGTTGTGTGAGCTGTATATGGAGCGTGTGTGGTTTTATCTTCCATATATTCTGCATTTCCGTGGTCAGCTGTTAATACAACAGCTACTCCGTTTGCTTTTGCCTTTTCAACAATTTTACCTACACAGTTATCAACTGTTGCGCAAGCTTTAACAGCTGCATCCATAACCCCTGTATGACCTACCATATCAGGATTAGCAAAGTTAACTAAGATAAATCCGTATTCTTCATTATCTAAAGCGCCTAAAACTTTCTCGCAAACCTCAGGAGCACTCATTTCAGGCTGGAGGTCATAAGTTGCAACTTTTGGAGAGTTAACAAGTACACGTGTTTCAAGTTTATTAGGTGCTTCTACTCCGCCGTTAAAGAAGAATGTTACGTGTGCGTATTTTTCTGTTTCCGCTGTTCGGAACTGTTTTATGCCATTTTTGTCTAAAACTTCACCTAAAATATTTGTAAGTTTTTGAGGCTCAAACGCAACAGGGAACGGGAATGTTGCATCATACTGCGTAAATGTAACGTAATAAATATTTTTTCTTACCGCTTTGCGGTTAAACCCGTCAAAGTTTTCAAAATTTATGGCTTTTGATATTTCTCTTGCACGGTCAGGGCGGAAGTTAAAGAAAATTATAGCGTCATTATCTTCTATTCTTGAATTTGGAACATTAATCACTGTGGGTTCAACAAATTCATCGGTTACACCATTTTCGTAAGAAGTCTTAACCGCTTCAATTGCGCTATTTGCTTTATTACCCTCGCCTAAAACAAGCATATTATATGCTTTTTCTATTCTTTCCCAGCGGTTATCCCTGTCCATGGCGTAGTATCTGCCTGAAACTGATGCAATAGGAGGTAATCCTGCTTCTTTTAATTTATCTTCAACTTTTTGTAAGAATTCAACCGCACTCTTTGGAGGAGTATCTCGCCCGTCTAAGAATGCGTGGAAGTATACTTTTTTCAATCCCTGTTGATGTGTAAACTCAATTAAGGCAAGTATGTGGTCTAAAGAACTATGTACTCCCCCTGTTGATACAAGCCCGTACAAGTGTAGCGCTGAATTATTTTTCTTTACGTGTTCAACGGCATTTAAAAACTTTTCATTTTTAAAGAAACTGCCGTCTTTGATTTCCTTATTAATTTTGGTTAATTCTTGATAAACAATTCTGCCTGCACCTATATTTAAGTGTCCTACTTCGGAATTTCCCATTTGTCCGTCGGGAAGTCCTACGTGTTCGCCGTCTGCGAATATTTGTATATTAGGTTCAGTCTTATAAAATTTATCTAAATTCGGTGTAGAAGCAACTTTTGTTGCATCTTTTGGGCTGTCTTTACTAATCCCCCATCCGTCCATAATACAAAGCAAAACTCTTTTTTTCATAATGTTTCCCTTTTTTTTTCTAATATTTTTATTATCCATTCTAAAAAAAAAACTTAAAGTGCCTAATTAAATATTTTTACTTGTTGTTTTTTAATTGAAAATAGTATAATTATTATGTTCACATTAAAACAGTTTAAACTGCCATTTTTCAAGTTAACTTTTTAATGAATATGGTTTCTTTCTTAATCTGATTAATAATTATGGAGATATAAATATGAAAAAGTTTAAAGTTTGGTTCATTGTTATTGCAATATCAATTATAATTTTGCCTGTTAAAGCTGATATTCATGTTCCAAATTCTCCTAAAAAAGCTCACATTTATATTGATAAAAAAGGAAATCAGGTAAAAGAGGATTTTGCTCAAGCAAAGATAGACGAATATATAAAAAAAAATTATAAAATTGATTTAGTATCCTCACTAGGAAAAAATTTTAAAATCGGGTATAAAAAATCAAGTTATGATAAAGAATGGGTGATTAAGCCAAAATTTGAAGAAGGGGATCACATTTTTGTAAACGGTTCGGCAGCTGTCCGTATAAATAAAAAATGGGGAATAATAAATACAAAAGGGAAATGGATAATTGAGCCCAAATATGACTCTATTGTTAATTTTTCGGAAGGACTA
>CANQRT010000196.1 GCA_947626325.1 Candidatus Gastranaerophilales bacterium
CTGGATTGTATGGATACAGTGCTTTCACTTAATTTTATAAATGAATTTGTTGTTACTAACAGGTTTAAAGTAACTTATGATAATAAATCTATTCAAAAATATGCAATGGAATTAAAAGGTGAATATAATTTATCAAAGAATTTAACAATTTCAAACCGTCAGCCATTATATACCTTATACGATAGAAGCAAAGGAAAACAAGAAGGAGAAACGAAATGAAAATGAAAGTAATAAGAATGGCGCACAACAAGCATCTTCCAGAATATAAAACAGAAGGTTCATCTGGAATGGATTTGTATGCGGCAATTGATAAAGAAATAACCCTAAAACCGCTTGAAAGAGTATTGGTGCCGACGGGCATAAAAATAGAAATTCCGCTTGAATACGAAGCTCAAATAAGAGCCCGTTCAGGTTTATCGGTTAAGCACGGAATCACTCTCATCAATGCTGTAGGTACAGTTGACGCTGATTACAGAGGTGAAGTGTGTGTTGGCTTAGTTAATTTATCTAATGAAGAATACACTATAAAACCTCAAGACAGAATAGCTCAAATGGTAATAGCAAAAGTAGAAAAAGCTCAAATTGAAGTAACCGCTGAACTTGCAGACTCTTTAAGAGGCGAGGGCGGTTTTGGCTCGACAGGCTTTTAGCTCTATTAAATATATTAATGGAATAAATGATAACCTGTTATAAATGAACAAAGCAAAAATATTGCCGAAAGTACGTAAGTAAAATGATTTAATCCCTTTTCGGCACTTTTTTGTGATGAAAATAAATTGGCAGCACCACCTATTGCGCCCAGTCCGTCACCTTTTGGCGAATGTAATAAAACTAATAATATTAATAATACTGCTGTTATTATTTGTATAATCCAAACAATGGTTAACATAATTTATCCCTTATTTTTCCTTTTGAATTGAGTTTAACACAAACATAATTTTTTGCATAACTTCATTTGAGCACTTATCTGATATTAAAATTTTTTTTAATTTAGATTTATCACCTGAAACAATTTTTATTTTTGAACGATTAATTTTAAAAATATCTGACAAAAATTCAATAAGCTCTTTATTTGCCTTATTTTCAATCGGAGGCGCTGAAATTTTAATTCTTATATACTCATCAGTGTAATCAACAATTTTATTAAAAGATGAGTTTGGAACAAGTTTTACTATTACGGTAACTCCGTTTTCATTAATTGTAAAAAAAGAGTTTTGCATAAATTTATTATACAATGACTAGTAAAAAAGCAAAATAAAGTGTAAAATAAGATTGATATGGAAGAAAATATATTCAGCGGACTGGAAAAAATACTTAGAGAACAAGGTCGCTCGGAAGAAGATATAAAAGAAATTTACAGAGCATACAAGTTTGCAGAGAAACTGCACGAGGGACAATACCGTGTAAGTGAAGAACCGTATATAATTCACCCTGTAGAAGTTGCCAAAATCCTTGCAACATTAAAAGTGGATAAGCACACTCTTATGGCTGCAATTTTGCACGATACAATTGAAGATACAGGCTTAACTGCTGAACAATTATGTCAAGAGTTTGGTGAGGATGTTTTAAATCTGGTTTTAGGTGTAACAAAACTGGATAAATATCAGTTTAAATCTAAAGAAGAACGTCAAGCAGAAAGTTTCCGCAGAATGTTTGTTGCTATGGCAAAAGATATTCGAGTTATATTTCTAAAGTTGGCAGACAGACTGCATAATATGCGAACACTTAATTATATGGCGCCAAATAAACAAATAAGAATTGCGCAGGAAACACTGGATATATTTGCACCCTTAGCTAATAGATTAGGTATCGGAAAAATAAAAGCAGAACTTGAAGACCTATCACTAAGATATCTTAATCCTGAAAAATATTTTGAAATCGCTCAGCTTGTTGCTCAAAAAAAAGCAGAACGTGAAAATACAGTTAAATTGCTGATAGATGAAATATCCGAAAGCTTAAAAAAGAACGAAATTAAAGCTGAAATTACAGGCAGAGCAAAACATTACTACAGCATTTATAAAAAAATGCAAAGGTTAAATGTTGCATTTAATGACCTCTACGATATTACAGCAGTTAGAGTAATAGTTGGAACAGAACGCCAGTGTTATGAAGTTTTAGGTATTATTCACTCACTGTTTAAACCAATTCCAGGGCGTTTTAAAGATTATATAGCAATGCCAAAAGGCAACGGTTATAAATCATTACATACTTCCGTAATTGGGCCGAAACAAAAGCCTTTGGAGGTTCAAATAAGAACTGAAGAAATGCATAAAATCGCTGAATATGGTGTTGCTGCGCACTGGAAATATAAAGAAGCAGGGTCAATTAAAGCATCTTCTGATGATGATATAAAATTTTCCTGGATGCATCAGATGATAGAACTTGATAAAGAGGCTTCAAATGCTAATGAATTTGTTGAAAAAGTTAAGCTGGATTTATTTGGAAATCAAGTATTCTGTTTCACACCAATGGGAGATATTATAGATTTACCGCTCAATGCAACTCCGATTGATTTTGCATTTAGAATTCACTCCGAGGTTGGCTATAAAACAACAGGCGCATTAATAAATGGAAG
>CANQRT010000197.1 GCA_947626325.1 Candidatus Gastranaerophilales bacterium
GTTTGCTGATTATTGTAGTAGTTTAACTTCCAATATCCCACATAGGTGCCTAGTTTTTAATCTTTGCAGAAATGAATTGGGCTCTCTTGTTGGATATATTGGCTTTTTGAATGCAAAAATAGTTCCTTTAATGCTTAAGAGTGACTTAGATGATGAACTTTTAAATTTTATGCTTAATACATACAAGCCTGATTTTATTAATGTTCCCTCTGACGTAAAAAGTAAATTTAAAAACTACAAATGTGTTTATGAAAGCCTAAATTATTCACTTTTAAAGACTTCGTTTAATTGTGAATATGAACTAAATCCTGAACTGGCACTGCTTTTAACTACATCAGGTTCAACAGGAAGTCCAAAGCTTGTGCGTCAAAGCTATAAAAATATTGAAGCTAATACAAAATCCATAGTTGAATATCTTGCTCTTGATGAAACAGAACGAGCTATTACAACTTTGCCGATGAACTATACTTATGGCATTTCAATTATAAACACTCATTTGTGGGTTGGAGCAAGTTTAATATTAACCGAAAAAGGATTAATGCAAAAAGAATTTTGGACTCAATTTAAAGACAATGAAGCGACTTCATTTGGCGGGGTACCCTATACTTATGAAATGCTTAATCGTTTAAGATTTTTTAGAATGAATTTGCCTTCTTTAAGATATATGACACAGGCTGGCGGAAAATTATCGCCTGAATTGCATGAACAGTTTGCATCTTGGGCTAAAGAAAATAACAAAAAATTCATAGTAATGTATGGTCAGACCGAGGCAACTGCAAGGATGAGCTACCTGCCTGCAGAAAAATCTTTAGAAAAATACGGTTCAATGGGTATAGCAATTCCAGGAGGTAAATTCTTTTTAATTGATGAGAATGAACAAATAATTAATAAACCAGAAACAGTAGGTGAGCTTGTTTATGAGGGTGATAATGTTACTTTAGGCTACGCTCATAAAGGCGATGACTTGGCTCTTGGCGACGAAAGAAATGGTAAACTTATTACTGGCGATATGGCTAAGTTTGACAAAGATGGATTTTTCTATATTGTTGGAAGAAAAAAGCGTTTTCTTAAAATATTTGGTAACAGAGTTAATTTAGACGAAACAGAACGACTTATTAAGGCGCATTTCCCTATGCTCGAGTGTGCATGTGCAGGTATTGACGATAAAATGGATATTTATATAACTGATGATAACTATAAAAAAGAAGTATCAGATTTTATTTCCCAAAAAACAGGTCTAAATTTTACTGCATTTAGGGTTATTGTTATAAATGAAATACCTAAAAATGAGGCGGGCAAAACGTTATATAAGAATTTGGAGCTTATAAATGCTTAATTATGATGAGATTTTGAATATTCCTCCATATTCCTTAAATAAAAAAGAGAAGGCTGAATTACTCTTTAATGGACTTTTGGATTTAACAAAGTATCATTATCAAAAATGTGATAATTATAGAAAAATCTTACACACATTAAGCATAAATTGTGATAAATTAAAAAATATTTATGATATTCCATTTATTCCAGTTCGTTTGTTTAAAGAATTTAACCTTTCAAGTATAAAAGATGATAAAATTTTTAAGACAATGACATCTTCAGGTACATCAGGTCAAGCTGTATCTAAAATTGTTTTGGATAAAGATACAGCACTCAATCAGCAAAAGACGCTAGTTAAAATTGTTTCAGATTATACTGGAACTTCAAGAATGCCGATGTTAATAATAGACAGCCCATCTGTCATTAAAAACAGGTTAATGTTTTCTGCACGAGGAGCGGGAATTTTAGGGTTTTCTATTTTTGGTTCGGATAGAACTTATGCACTTGATGAAGATATGAATCTTAATCTTAATGAAATTGAAAAATTTATAGAAAAGTACAAAGAAAAACCCATTCTGCTCTTTGGGTTTACTTTTATGATTTGGCAATATTTTTACAAAGAATTAAAGAAATTAAATAAAAAATTTGATTTATCGAATGGCATTTTAATCCACGGTGGAGGCTGGAAAAAACTTATAAATGAGGCAATTTCAAAAGAAGATTTCAAAAAAGCATTGAATGATGTTTGTAAACTCAATAAAATTTATGATTATTACGGAATGGTTGAACAGACGGGATGTGTTTATATGGAATGTGAGTATGGACACTTACATGCATCAGTATTCTCAGATGTAATAGTAAGAAATTCAAAAGATTTTTCGCTTTCACCTATTGGAAAAGGTGGTATTATTCAAGTAGTTTCCCTTTTACCTAAATCCTACCCTGGACATTCTTTATTGACAGAAGATGAGGGAATAATCTTAGGTGAGGATGATTGCCCGTGCAGAAGGAAGGGTAAATATTTCAAAATTTTAGGTAGAATTAAAAATGCTGAAATAAGGGGGTGCAGTGATACTTATGAAAAACATTAATTACATTTTAGGTTCATCTGATATTGAAACAACGGCACTTGCACCGTTTTCGCCTTGCGTTTGTGATTTTTTAGCTGAAGTTTCATCTCTATTGATGAAATCATCAA
>CANQRT010000198.1 GCA_947626325.1 Candidatus Gastranaerophilales bacterium
CGTATTTATCAGAAGCTAATTTTACTTTTGCACCTGTTACTTTTGAGTTATCAATTACTTGTGCTCTTTCTTTTCCGTATATGTTTACATCGCCTTGAGCATCAATTGTTGAAGCATTTTGAACAGCTGCAATGTTTTCTGCTGATATATTTACCGATTTCCCAGCCGTTATTGTTGAATTATCAACTACTACATTATTTAATGCAGAGGTTAATGTTACATCACCAACTGCTTTAACATTTGATTTATCTGATAATGTTACTTTTTTTGAGCCTTGAATTAAAACATTTCCGCCATTATCAGTTTGTGCACCTGGAGCATTTTCGGTTGTTAATTTTGAATTACCAATTACAACTTTATTTAAAGAGGTTAACCATATATTGCCGTCACTACCTTTTACAGCTTTAACTGCTTTTAAGTTAGCTCCATTTAAGTTTAATTCACTATTTTCGTTATTTGAGTAATTTCTTACGTCAATATTTCCAGCTTCAATATCACCATTTAATTGAATTACCATTCTATCTGATGATGCTTTTAAGTCTTTTACATTCTTAACAGCACCGCTTCCATAGTAATCAAATGTTACTCCGTCAGCCGTTACAATTTTTACTTTACCAACAGATTCTTTAGAATTGTTAAAGTTGTTTTCTATAATATCTGTTGATATCTTTGAGCCATTGTACATATTTACATTAGATGCAGCAAAGTTTACAGCTTCATTACCGTGGATTTTTGCTCCATTCATTACTGTAATATCCCCTGCACCTTGTTCTCTTGTTAAAGTTAATCTTTTATTTGTTTCATCATAATCACCTTTAAAGGTCGAAGCTGTAAATGAGTTTAAATTTACATTAGCATTTGAACCAAACATTATGCCATTTGGGTTTAACAAAATAACTTTACCCGTTCCCGCATAACCGCAGCCTTGGCAGCCTGAATTTGTTAAATTACCATATATATGTGACATGCCGCCTGTTTGATCAACCATATTTAATGATGTTTGGTTATGATTTGTAAATTCAAAATTAACTGTTGAATTACTGCCAACATTAAAATCTTTCCAATAGAATTGACCTACTGCACCTTGTCCGCCGTTAACTTGTACATTTAGATTGTTATCACCTTGCTTTGTTACATTTCCGCCATGGGCTTCTCTTAAATTTGGAAGCGCATTAGCAGCTATATCAGCAAATGCTGCAGATGAAAAAATTGTTGTTGATACAACTACACTTAATGCAAGTGCACCGCTTAATAATTTCCTCATTTTTGTCTTTCTCCGTTCTTTTTATAGTGAATATTATTTTTAATTAATTTTTATTTTTTATGTTCCTTTTAAAATTCATAAATTATTTTTTTGCCATGAACATTCAAAAAAATTAATAATTCTTTATATTGCAAAGATATAATAAACAATTTAAATTTTAATCAGTTTGTAAAGTTATGTAATAAAGTTCTTTTTTTTTCGCAAATTATCTCATGTTTAATATTTCATACGATTGAATTATGCAAGTAAATACAAAAATAATGTAATATTGTAATATATTTGTATTATTATTTATTTGTGTAGTATCATAATATGTAATATAAGAATAAAAATAATAGAGAGCGGAAAAATGAAAAAAGCATTATTAAAATCATCAATTTTATGCGCATCATTAATGATTGGTTTGTGCTCATTAGCAGACCCTATTCCTACAAATGTTCCTATGAACGTAGGCGGTTATGATGCAGGTCTTATTGATAACAGTAACTTTATTCAAAGAAAAGAATACGAAGCAAAAACAAAATACGTAGAAACTAAAAATCCTGCAGTTATTGAGGCTGATATCCAAAAGAAAATGGATTTACTTAATACTGAGCAAGTTTCTTTTAAACTTAAAGAAATTAAAATTACAGGGAATACTGCTTTTCCTGAATATGTTTTAAGAAGATTAGTTGATTTTAAAATTGGTCAAGAAGTTACAATTAACGACCTTATTATGTCAGCTAACGAAATTACAGATTATTATCAGGGAAAAGGCTACCTTTCAACTATCGCATATCTACCTCCTCAAAAAGTTCAAAACGGCATAGTTGAAATTAAAATTTTAGAAGGTAAATACGGAAACGTTGAAATTAACCCTGGTAAATGGGAACGTTCATCTTACCTTAATAAACATTACTTAGATGATAATAATATTAAACCTGGAGCTGTCTTAAATGTTAAAGATGTTCGTAACGCTTTAACAGAAATGACGACAGAAGAATATATGAAGGGTTCTGTTTCTTTCGCAGATAACGAAGAATCAGAAGAATATTCTGACGTAACTTTAGATGTTAAAGACAGATTTCCGATTAACTTAGACTTAAGATATGATAACCAAGGCCGTGAAGCTATCGGTACTCAAAGAGGCGTTTTATACGCTGGTTTACATGACGTTACTGGTCACGGTGATACTTTAATGGGTACTTTAGCACTGTCTAAACGTTCTTTAGGCGCTGGCGGTATATATTCTATCCCGATTGCTAAAAACGATACAAGATTAAACCTCGGTTATTCTTATTCAAGAGTTAAATTAGGTAAATCTTTAAGATGGATGGATATTACAGGTGAATCACATGACGTATTCATCGGCGTATCAAGAAGATTAGCTCGCGGTGAAGATTATAGATTATACGGTGATATCACTTTAGATATGCGTAATACCGATTTATCATCAGATTTTTACGGCGGTATACTTAATCCTTACTTAACAGATTATCGTTCAAGAGTCGTTAAAGCCAGCTTAACTGATGTTAAAGATGACTATTA